>JAEUJR010000971.1 GCA_016793585.1 Archangium sp. | reverse complement strand
GAGGTTCGGGTCGAGCTTGAGCGCGTACTGGTAGTCGATGGCGGCCTCGGCGAAGCGGCGCAGGCCGATGAGCGTGCTGCCGCGGGCGATGTAGCCGACCGACAGCGCGGGCTCGAGCTTGAGGCACTCGTTGAGCGAGGCCAGCGCGTCACCGAAGCGGCGCTGGTTGATGAGCTGCACGGCCTGCTCGTAGTACTGGCGGGCCTGCGCGCGCGTGGAGTCGGCGATGGGCCCGGTGCCGGGCTGCTTGCCGGCCTCTTGCGGCGAGCCACCACCAGCGGTGCCGAGCTTCTGCTGGGCGCGCGCGATGTTGTCCTGCGCGCTCTTCTTCACGTTCGGGTCCTGCGAGAGCGAGGCGACCTGGTTCCACTTGTCGATGGCCTGCGTGTAGTAGCCGAGCACCGCGTAGCTGTTGCCCAACTTGAAGAGGCCTTCGACGTTGTTCGGGTCGGCGTTCACTGCGTCCTGGTACGAGAAGGAGGCCTCGCGGTACTTCTTCTCGGCCATGAACTTGTCGCCTTCGGCCATCTTGCGCGCCGAGAGCGAGGGCAGTGGATCGGCAGCAGGCGGAGGCGTCGTCGTGGTGGCGACGGGATCAGGCTGCTTCGTGGGCGTGGTGGTGGCGACGGGGTCAGGCTGCTTTGCGGGCGCGGCGGCGGCCTTGAGCTGGGCGATCGAGTCCTTCGCGCGATCGACGTACTTCTGCTCGGTCGGGCGCGTCTCTTTCTTGATGTACGTCTCGTAGGCCGCGATGGCCTTCTCGGGCTGGTTCGACTGCTTGTACGACTCGGCGAGGCCGTAGAAACCGTCGGGGTCGGTGGGGTCGATGGCCGTGTACTTCTCGTAGGCCTTCGCGGCGGTCGCAAAGTCCTGCGTCTTGCGTGAGGCGAAGCCGAGGTTGAACCACGCGAGCTTGAAGCCGGGGTCGGCCTCGGTCGCGGCCTTGAACTGGGCGATGGCCTCGTCGCGCTTGTTCAGCTTGAAGAGCGCGCTGCCCATGCCGTTGAGCGCCGCCGCGTAGCCGGGCGTCGCCTTGAGCGCGTCTTGATACGCGTTGACGGCCGCGTCGTAGTTACCGCCCTCGAGCGCCTTCTCACCACGCTCGAACGCCGCCTTCGCCGTGGGCGACGGCACAGCAGGACCGGCGAGCGCGAGGCCCGACATCAGCACTGCGAGGGAGATCATCGACTTCCGGAAGAGCTTCACCATGTTTCCAACGCCTCCAGGGGCCACCGACGGGCGATGAGCTAGCAAAGTTCAACGCCAGGTGCGACGAGCTTCCCGATTGTTTCTAGGGCATGGCGCCGCCCCGGTTTGATGCCGTCTGGCGAGCGAAACGATCAAAAGCAAACGGGCCCTCCCTTCGACCGGGAGAGCCCGCTGAACTCGAAGCAGCGAGACGACTCAGCTCAGCTTGAGGCCCTTGAGCTTGTCGGCCAGCGTTCCGAAGCCGGCCTTGCCGCCGCCCTGGGGCTTCTGGGTCGCTTTCCACGCCTCGAGATCGGCGCGCTCTTCGCTGCGCTGGGCCGCGGTGATCGACAGCTTCACCTTCTGGCCCTCCATCTCGATGATCTCGGCCTTGAGCTCCTTGCCCATGGGGAAGGTGCGCTTGAGGTCGGTGCCGCGCTCGGTGCCCGTCTCGCTCGCCGGGATGAGGCCGTTGCCGCCCTCGAACTCGATGAAGACGCCAAACGACTCGATGCGAACGACCTTGCCGACGACGACGAGGCCGCGGCGCAGCTTGACGGTGGGCTTCTTCGGAGCCGCGTCGCTCTCGACCTGCTGGGTCGGCGCAGCGGCCGACGACGAGACGCCCTCACCGACTGGAACGCCGTCTTTCACGAGGCGCAGGCCCATGCGCTTCTCTTCCGCATCGACCTTCTCGATCTTCACTTCGATCTCGTCGCCCACGCGCACGGCGTCGCGGGGGTGCGAGATGCGGCGCTCGGACAGCGCCGAGATGTGAATGAGGCCGTCGACGCCCGGCATCAGCTCGACGAAGGCGCCGAACTGCGTGAGGCGGGCGACCTTGCCCTTGACGATCATGCCTTCCTTCAGCGTCTCGAGGGCCTTCTTGAAGGGGTCGTCGAGCAGCTTGCGGAGCGACAGCGTGAGGCGCTCCTTGCGCTTGGACTTGTCGGGCGAGTTCGGCTCGGCCGCCTCCATGCGAATGATCTCGACCTCGAGCTCGTCGCCGACCTTCACGACCTCGCTCGGGTGACCGATGCGCGTGTGCGAGAGTTCGCTCACGGGCACGAGGCCCTCGAGACCGCCGAGGTCGACGAACGCGCCGAAGTTCTGCACCGAGACGACGCGGCCCTTCACGACCTTGCCGACCTCGAGCGTCTTGCGCAGCTCGGCGCCCTTCGCCTTGAGCTCTTCTTCGAGCAGCGCGCGGCGCGAGAGCACCACGTTGCGCTCCTTCACCTCGGTGACGCGGAAGGTGAAGCGCTGACCGACGAACTCGTCGAGCTTGCCGGGGCGAACGTCGGCCTGCGACGACGGGCAGAACGCGCGCACGTCGCCGACCGCGACCTCGAGGCCGCCCTTGTTGACGGCGATGACGAGGCCGTCGACCGGCATGCCGCTGAGCTTGGCTTCGGCGAGCATCGACAGCGACGCGGCGTCTTTCGACAGGCGGCGCGACAGCACGATGCCCTTGGCGCCGGTCTCGACGACGTGCGCTTCGATCTCGTCGCCGACGCCCGAGCGCAGAATGCCCTCGTTGTCCTTGAGCTCGTCGAGCTCGATCATCGCCTCGAGCTTGCCGATGGTGACGAAGGCCGTCTCGGCGCCGAGCTGGAAGATCTTGCCGCGCACCTTCTCACCGACGCGGGGCATCTTGCGGGTGGGCAGGCCGCCGTCCTTCACCTGCTTCTCGAACATCTCGCCGAAAGACTCGTGCTCGTGCACCTCGTCGGCCACCGACGGGCCGGTGGGGACGACGACCTTCGGAGCGGCGGGCGCAGCTGCAGCCTCACCATTGCCGGCAGGGGCGGTAGCGTCGGCCTTGCGGGTCTCTACGGCGCCACCGGCGAGCTTCACGACTACCTTGGGGCCGCCCTTGCGCTCTCCGCGCTTCTCGTCACGCGAGCCTTCGGACTTCTCGCGGCCACCAGCGGGGATGCCCAACATCACGTCACCGAACGTCGCGGCCGGCTTCTTCTGATCGCTCACACTGCCCTCTTGGAATTGAAAGACCGGGGGGCCTTACCCAACCCCCATGCCCGGGGCAAGGGAGGGAGCATCTCAGCGGTCGTAAAGCTTCCCCAGCCGAACACGAACCCGTTTGCCCGACTCGACCTCTTCGCGAAACTCGGGCTCGGCCGGCTCTCCTGGAGCGGTGGCCTGAAACACCTCGAGCCGCACGGGTGAGGCATCGGGCGTGACGGTCTCGAACTCGAAGTGCATGCCGGGGCTGAGTTCGTGCGGGTGCTTCACCTCGAGCAGCAGCGCCACCGAGAGCCCCGAGCGTGAGACGCGCTCGTCTTTGTGCAGGTTGAGCTTCGTCTCTTTGATGGTGAGCGGCACGGGGTAGGCGCTGAAGAAGAGCTTGAGCGGCTTCGTGATGAACGAGGCCAGCTTCTTCTCGAGCGCCAGTCGTTCGTCCTTGGCGAGGACTCCATCGTGGTTCGCGTCAGCGCCTGCCCGAATCAGCTCACAGCGCTCTCCACCATCGACGTCGAGCACCAACAACCCGGTGAGCGACGTCTTCTCGATGGTGAAGGCCGAGCGCGCGTGAAAGCCCTCGGGGTGCGCCCAGGCCAGGCCGCCGATCAGCAGCGCGCTGGCGAGGGCGAGGCGGCTCACTCGGGGTCGGAGTGGAAGGCGTGGAACAGCGTGCGCAGGTCGGGCAGCGTGCGCGGCTGGAACGGCTCCGAGTTGCCGAGGGGAATGACCTTCTTCGGCGCGGTGAGCGGCTG
>JAEUJR010000664.1 GCA_016793585.1 Archangium sp. | reverse complement strand
TCCTCACGCAGGAGACGGAGGATCGTCAGGCCATCAAGACCCAGAAGCAGCTCGCGCGGCGCAGGCGGGTGCTCGAGGTGATGCCGCTGTTCGCGCCGCTGGCCGAAGACGAGAAGCAGGAGCTCGCGCGGGGCATGAAGTACGCGCCGTTCGCCCGCGGCGAGGTGATCACGCGACAGGGCTCGGAGGCGCACTGGCTGTACCTGCTCGAAGAAGGCCGGGCGAGCGTGAAGGTCAGCGACGGCGTCACCGAGCGCGAGGTGGCGAAGCTGACCGACGGCTCGTTCTTCGGCGAGATGTCGCTGCTGACCGGAGAGCCGCGCTCGGCCACGGTGATCGCCGAGTCCGAGGTCGAGTGCTTCAGGCTCGACAAGGTGACGTTTCAGCGGGTGATCGAGAAGCGGCCCGAGCTCATGGAGCAGGTCGCCACGTTGCTCGCGAGAAGGCGCGTCGAGCTGCAGGCCGCGCGTGAAGGGCTCGACGCCGACACGGCGAAGGCGCGCCAACGCTCCGACGAGGTCGATCTGCTCGAGCGCATGAAGCGCTTCTTCGGGTTGAACTGATCAGGCGCCCAGCAGCTGCTCGACCGTCTTGAGCTGTTCGGCCGTGCCCAACACGAGCAGATGATCGCCCGCAGCGAGCTGGAAGTCGCCGCGAGGGTTGGCCGTCGGCTCGCCGTCACGCACGACCGCGAGCACGGTCGCGCCCGACTTCGCGCCCACCTGCAGGCCTTCGATCGTCTTGCCCGCCGCGCCGCCCTGCCCCACCACGACGTCGTCGATGTTGAGCGTCTTGTTGCCGCTGGTGAGCGCCGTCTCGAGGAAGTCGACGACGCGCGGGCTGAGCATGACGTGCGCGAGCCGGCGGCCACCGATGGCGTACGGGCTGATGGCGCGATCGGCCCCCGCGCGAATGAGCTTCGGCACCGAGGCGTCGTCGACCGCCCGGCTGACGATGAAGATGTCGCTGTTGAGCAGCCGCGCCGAGAGGATCACGTAGAGGTTGGTCGCGTCGCTCGAGGTGGTGACGATGAGGCCCTTCGCGCGCTCGAGGCCGGCCGAGAGCAGCGTCGCGTCTTCGGTGGCGTCGCCCTGAATGAAGGGGCACTTGAGCTGGGCGCAGAACGTCTCGAGGCCCGGCGACGGGTCGATGACGACGAACGAGGCGCCCGAAGCGGCGAGCTCGGAGGCCGCCTCGCGCCCGACCCGCCCGATCCCCGCGAGGATGTAGTGACCACTCAACGCGTCGATCGTCTTCTGCATCTTGCGTCTCCGTCGCGCCGAGCGGACCTGCTCACTCGCCGCGTAGTCGAGCAACACCGTGAACGAATAGAAAAGGCTGCCGATGCCGCTGCCTGCGATCACCATCGTGAGCAGCCGCCCCGCGGTGTCGAGCTTGTGCACCTCACCGAACCCGATGGTGGTGATGGTGGTGACGGTCATGAAGAGCGCGTCGAGCCAGGTGCCGCCGATGTCGCTCCAGATGATCTTGAAGCCGACCGTGCCGAGCAGGTTCGTCAGCAGCAGCAGCACGATGGGCACGCGCAGCCGCTCGATCAGGTGTCTGCGATCGGAGTTGATCAGCGGAGCCGCCACGATGCCCCGATGCAAGAGCAGGAATGGAGCCACCGCAAAGATCTGGCCTGCCGCCTCGCGTTCGTGCTTCGAGCAGCAGGGTGACGGGCATCATCAGGCAGCCGCGACGACCCGAAGGCTGGGAGCCCCCCGGCCCGAAGCCCCAGGGCCGGCCCGACCTGCTTCCGAAGGACGATGAAGATCTCTGCTACCTCTCGGGCGAGTGGCGGCTGTTTCAGAAGCTCGACGGCCACCGCTGGAGCCTCGACGATCTCGTCACCGCCCACCTCGCCACCTCGGAGCCCGTCACCGGCTCGGCGCTCGATCTCGGGTGCGGGCTCGGCAGCGTGTTGTTGATGGTCGCCTGGCGCGGCCAGACGCTCGAGGTGACCGGCGTCGAGGCGCAGCCGGAGCGCGCGGAGATGGCGCGGCGCTCCATCGCCTGGAACGGGGTCGAGCGTCGCTGCCGCGTGATCGATGGCGATCTGCGCGAGCTCGACCTTGGCCGCCGCTTCGCGCTCGTCACGGGAACACCACCCTACTTCCCCGCAGGCACCGGCACCGAAGCAGAGGCCGAACACGTCGCCGCCTGCCGCTTCGAACACCGTGGAGGCGTCGAGGCCTATCTCGCCGCGGCCGAGCGGCACCTGCTGCCCGGTGGGCGTTTCGTCATGTGCGCCGCCACGCTCGAAGACGACCGGGTGCTGAGCGCGAAGACCGCGCTTCACCCGCGCGTGGTTCGCCACGTCATTCCGCGCGAGGGGAAGGCGCCGCTGGTGAGCGTGTTCAGCTTCACCTGGGAGCCAGGGCCCACGCTGCGCGACACGCTCACCGTACGCGACGCGACGGGCCAGTGGACGAGGGCATTCTCTGACGTGCGGCGCGACATGGGCCTGCCGCCCACCCCGCCGCGATGACGCGCCCCCGGGCTTTTCGCACCCTCGAAGGGTAGAACGAGGCCCGTGGCCGACCAGACGATCCTCGACGGGAAGTACCGGCTGATCCGGCCCGCTGGAACGGGCGGCACGGCGCGCGTCTATCTCGCCGAAGACACCGGCTCGGGTCAGCTGGTCGCGGTGAAGGTGCTGCGCCGCGAGCTGCTGGCCGATCACGACATGAAGGCGCGCTTTCAGCGTGAGGCCTCGCTGCTCTGGCAGATCGAACACCCGGGCATCGTGAAGCTGATCAAGTTCGAGGAGCGCGCCACCGAGGGCCTGCTGCTGGTGCTCGAGTGGATCGACGGAGTTCGCCTCGATCAGCTCTGCCTCAAGGATCACCCCGACGGGCCAACCTCGGTCGAACTCTTCGCCCAGCTGGCCTCGGCGCTCGGCGCGATTCACCAGAACGGCATCGCGCACCGTGACGTGAAGCCCGAGAACGCGATGGTGACGGGCTGGCCCGACGCGCCTTCGATCAAGCTGCTCGACTTCGGCATCGCGCGCTTCACCGACCCCAAAGAGGCGGCGCTCATGTTCCAGACGAACATCAACCAGGTTGGAGGCACGCCGGCGTACGTGTCTCCCGAACAGGCCATGGGCAAGCCCGTGACCGCCGCGTCAGACGTGTACAGCCTTGGCGTCGTCGGCTACCAGCTGCTCGCGGGGAAGTTGCCGTTCAGCGGAAAGCACTTCGATCTGCTCTCGGCGCACCTCAACGACACGCCGCCGCCCATCGTTCCCCGAGATGCAGCGATCAAGGGGCACCCGGCCCTCGACGTCGTGATGATCTGTCTCGCGAAGAAGCCCGACGCACGGCCCGCGAACGGCGCCGAGGTCGAGAAGCTGCTGCGGGCTCCGAAGAAGAAGGGGCTGTGGCCGTTTGGGCGCTGACGTCGAGGTGGTGATCATCGGCAGCGGGTTCGCGGGGCTCGGAGCCGGTGCGCAGCTCGCGCTGCGCGGTGAGCGGTCGTTCGTCATTCTCGAGCAGGCCGACCGCGTGGGCGGCGTGTGGCGTGAGAACACATACCCGGGCTGTGCGTGCGACGTGCGGGTGCACCTGTACTCGTTCTCGTTCTTCCCCAACCCCGACTGGAGCCACGACTACGCGCGCCAGCCCGAGCTGCTCGACTACCTCGAGCGCGCCGCGACACACTTTGGGCTGCGGCCGCAGCTGCGCTTCGGGCATCGCGTCGTCGAAGCCGTGTGGAACGGCGAGCGGTGGATCGTTCGGTGCGAGAACGGCGCGACGTTCAGAGCCCGGTTCCTCATCGCGGGCATCGGCGGGCTGAGCCGCCCTGCCCTGCCCGCACTGCCCGGCCTCGAGCGCTTCTCGGGCAAGATCTTCCACTCCGCGCAGTGGGATCACTCGATCGAGCTCTCGGGCAAACGCGTCGGCGTCATCGGCACGGGCGCGAGCGCGATTCAGTTCGTGCCGAAGATCGTCGACCAGGCGCGACAGGTGACGGTGTTTCAGCGCACCCCTCCGTGGATTCTGCCTCGTGGTGACCAGCCGATTCCGTCGTGGCGACGCACGCTCTTCCGCGCGTTGCCGTTCGTGCAGTGGCTGCTGCGCGCAGCGCTGTACTGGCAACACGAGCTGCGGCTGCCCGCGTTCAGCGGCGCCACGTGGCTGATGAAGTTCGCCCGCCGGCTCGCGACGCGTCACCTCGAGAACCAGATCGCCGACCCAGCGCTGCGCGCGAAGCTCACGCCCGATTACACGATGGGCTGCAAACGCGTGCTCGTCTCCGACGACTTCTACCCGGCCCTCACGAGGCCGAACTGCGAGGTCGTGACGGAGCCGATCGCCGAGGTGACGCCCACCGGTGTGAAGGCCGGCGAGCAGCACGACTGTGACGTGTTGATCTTCGGCACCGGGTTCAGCGTCAGTGATGTCATCGGGCCGCTGCGCATCGTCGGGCGTGACGGGCTCACCTTGAACGACGCGTGGCGCCACGGCGCGAAGGCCTGGTACGGCACCGCGGTTCACGGCTTCCCCAACCTCTTCCTCATGACGGGGCCGAACACCGGGCTCGGCCACTCCTCGATGGTGTTCATGATCGAGGCGCAGCTCGCCTTCGTGATGAAGACGATCGAGATCGTGCAGAACACCCGCGCGCGCTGGTGGCAGGTGCGCAGCGACGCCGAAGCGGGGTTCAACGCCGCGATTCAGAAACGCCTGCAGCGAACGGTGTGGCTCAGCGGGTGCCGAAGCTGGTACCTCGACGAGCACGGCCGGAACGTCACGTTGTGGCCAGGCTTCACCTTCACCTTTCGCGCAGGCCTCTCGCGCTTCGACAAACGCCTGCATCACCTCGAGGGAGTCTTCACATGAAGGCAGGACAGGTCGCAGTCATCACGGGCGCAGGTTCGGGCATCGGCCGGGCGCTCGCGAAGAAGCTCGACTCGCAGGGCCTCTCGCTGGTGCTCGCCGACGTGAACGCGCAGGGCCTCGACGAGACGGCTGCCGCGCTGTCGAAGAAGCCCACCCTCGAGTTGGTCGACGTCTCGAAGCGCGATCAGGTCGAGGCCATGGCCGCCCGCGCGCAGCAGCAGCATGGGCGCGTCGATCTCGTCATCAACAACGCGGGCGTCACCGTTCACGACACCGTGGCCGAGGTCTCGTACGAGGACTTCGAGTGGGTGATGAACATCAACTTCTGGGGCGTGGTGTACGGCACCAAGGCGTTCCTGCCGGCCATGCTCCGCCAGCGCTCGGGCGTGATCGCCAACGTCTCGAGCGTCTTCGGCCTCGTCGGGTGGCCGCTGCAGAGCGTCTACAACTCGTCGAAGTTCGCCGTGCGCGGCTTCACCGAGACGTTGTGGCGTGAGCTCAAGGGCACGGGGGTGAGCGCCATCTCGATTCACCCTGGCGGCATCAAGACGAACATCGTGCGGTCGATGCGGTTTCGTCGCGGCGCCTCTCCGCAGGCCAACCACGCACTGATGACGCGCCTCTTCGACAAGATGGCCGCGACGACCGCCGAAGCCTGCGCCGAGACCATCGTTCGAGGCATCGACAAGGGCGACAAACGCGTGCTGATCGGGAAGGACGCGCTCATGCTCGATCGCCTGCAGCGCACCTCGCCGACCGGCTACCCCTCGGTGCTGGAGTTCTTCGAAGCGCGCCAGGCGGCCAAACGCGCCAAGCGCCGGAGCGAACAGTCGTGAAGCGGCGCGCCCTGCTCTTCGTGGTGACCCTGCCGCTGGCGTTGATCGCCTGGCTCGCCGCGATGCCCGCGGTGATCGAGCCCGCCGAGTGGGAGCCGCCTCCGCCGATGCCGATGGAGGGGGCCTATGCGCTCAACGAGCGGCTGAAGGGCGTCGAGTGGTGGGCGAAGCAGTTGGTCGGGCCCGAGGCGGTCTTCATCGACGCCGACGGCACCGTCGTCACGGGCCTCAAAGACGGCCGCATCGTTCGGCTGAAGCCCGGCGTCGACGAGCCGACGGTCATCGCCGACACGCACGGCCGGCCGCTCGCGCTCGCGCGTCACCCCGATGGGCGCATTCTGATCTGCGACGCCTTTCGCGGGCTGCTCGCCCTGGACACGTCGGGCGTGATCGAAGTGCTCGCCTCGGAGCACGGCGGCATTCCGTTTCGCTTCACCGACGATCTCGACGTCACCTCGAGCGGCCTCGTCTATTTCACCGACGCTTCGGCGCGGCAGTCGATCGACAAGTTCACCGAAGATCTCATCGAGCACCAGACGACGGGCCGGGTGCTCATGTGGGATCCCTCGACGCGGCTGACGACGCTGGTGGCCGAGGGCTTCAACTTCGCCAACGGCCTCGCGCTCTCGCCCGACGAGTCGTTCCTCGTGGTGGCCGAGACGGGTGCGTACCGGCTCTGGCGGATCTGGCTCACCGGGCCGAAGAAGGGCTCGAAGGAGCCGTTCGGCGCGCCGCTGCCCGGCTTCCCCGACAACGTGCGGCTGTCGAAGGCGCGCAAGGTGTTCTGGGTCGCGATCGGGTCTCCGCGGCACGCCTTGATGGATGCGCTCGCCCACGCGCCGGCCCTTCGATCGCTCGTCGCGAAGCTGCCGAAGGGCGTGCAGCCCAAACCCACCCGGCACGCGTTCGTCGCGGCCTACGATCTCGAGGGCAACGTGGTGGAGTCGCTCCAGTACAAGCACCCCGAGAGCTACTCACCCATCGCCAGCGCCATCGAACACGACGGCTTTCTGTACCTCGGCAGCTTCGCCCGCGAAGGCGTCGCCCGCGTGAAGCTCGACCCGATTCCTGCGGTGCCTGCGAAGCCGGAGTAGCGTTCGCTTGGTGCTCGCGCTCGCTCTCGGTCTCGTCCTCGCTCAGGGCACCACCCACGTGGCGGTGCTCGACGTCTCGGCGCCCGACGCGGTCTACGAAGACGTCTCACGTGCGCTCGCAGAACAGGTGACGCTCGAGCTGCTCAAGAAGGGCTTCATCGCCAGGCGCGTCGACGAGTCCGAGCTGCCGGTGCAGGGCTGCCGCATCGGCCCCTGTCTGGGCGAGGTCGCGAAGGCGCAGGGCGCCGACGTGCTGCTGCTGCTCGACGCCACCGAGGCAGACAAGGGCAAGATCGACGTCTCGCTGAGCGCGATGCGTGGGCGCGATGGCCTGCCGCTGTCGGTGGGAAAGTGGTCGACGACCGCTGAAGGCAAGCCCAACAAGCAGCTCTCGAAGTTCATCACCGCCATGCAGAAGGCCGTCGCGAAGCACCTGCGATGAGAGCGCTGCTGCTGGTGCTGCTCGGTGGCTGCGCGACCCTCGACACGTCGGCCATGAGCGAATCGTGCAGACGGCTCTACGACGCGTGCCTGAACACGTGCCCGGGCGCCGCCCGTGGAAGCCTGCCCGCCCGCCCGACGACGGGCCCCTCGTTTCAGATCGACGTCGCCAGCTGCACGAGCGACTGCAACGACCGCGCGAAGCAGTGCCGATGACACTTCCTGCTGCGAGGCTGGGCTGAGGTGACTATCTCGCGGCTCATGTCTCGGTTCCTGAGTCTCGGCGCGCTGCTGCTCGTCGCCTGCGTTCCCGATCACGCGGTGCTGGGCCGCGCCTACGAGGTGCGCGTGCCGGCCGGCTTCGACGGCAAGACGCCACTGCCGCTCATCGTCATGCTGCACGGCTACGGCGTCACCGGCCGCGGGCAGGACATTCTCTTTCCCGTCTCGGGGCAGGTCGACGCGAAGCAGTTCTTGTACGCGTTGCCCAACGGCACGGTCGATCGCCTCGGCAAACGCTTCTGGAACGCGACCGAGGCGTGCTGCAACTTCGAGAAGCTGCCGGTCGACGACGTGGCGTTCTTCCGCGCGCTC
>JAEUJR010000663.1 GCA_016793585.1 Archangium sp. | reverse complement strand
TTGCTGAAGCCGGGGCACTCTGACGCGCTCAAGTCGGCCATCGAGAAGCTCGAGAAGGTGCTGCCGGCGCACGCGGTGAAGCGGTTCCGCGAGATGGGTAAGCGGCTCGACCTCACGCTCGAGGGGCCGAGCGGGCTGGCCACGCTGAGCCAGGCCATCGTCGAGCACCGCGTCGTCACCTTCGACTACCTGACGAGCGCCACCGCCCACGCCGAGCGCCGCAAGGTCGAGCCCCTCGAGCTCTTCAGTCATCGCGGCCAGTGGTACCTCTCGGGCTTCGACGTGGGCCGGCAGAGCGAGCGGCTGTTCCGGCTCGACCGCATGGGCGCGCCAGAGGTGACGGCCGAGACGTTCGAGCCGCGCGCGAGCCCGAGCCGAACGTCGCTCCCCGGGGTGAATCAGTCGGTGCAGAAGGTGACGGTGCGCTTCGAGGCGGCCACGGCGCCGTACATTCGCGAACGCTTCGGCGTCGAGGCGCGAGCGCTGCCCGAGGGCCGGGTCGAGGTCGACGTTCCGGGTGACAACGTGCGCTGGCTGACCGGCTGGGTGCTGTCGTTCGGCGGCGCCGCCACCGTCACGTCACCTGACTGGGCGATTCGAAGCGTTGCCGACGCTGCCAAGGCATCACTAGAGTAGCCCCTTCATTTCGATGGGTTTCCAACTCGTCATCTCCGAGGGCAAAGAGGCTGGCCGGGAGTTCCTCTTTGACCAGTCCTCGGTCGTCATCGGGCGCACTCCGGAGTGCGACGTGATTCTCTACGACGCGGGCGTCTCGCGTCGGCACGCGCGCATCTTCGACGAGGGCGCCGGGTTTCACATCGAAGACCTCGGCTCGTCGAACGGCACCATCGTCAACGGCAGCAAGGTCGGCAAACAGTCGCTCAAAGACGGCGACAGCATCACGCTGGGCCCGGTGAAGTTCACCTTCGCGGCGGTCGCGGGTGACGTGCCCGCAGAGCCGGCGACCGACGTGCCGCAGGAGGCCGGGCAGCACACCCGCGTCGTCAACGCCTCCGAGCTCAAGCGCTCGCGCAACAAGGGCGTCGCGATGCTGCCGAAGAACGTCAACACCGGAGAGCGCGAGAAGATCGAGCGGCGCTCCACCACGGTGATGCCCGCGTTGACCGGCCCGAGGCCGAGCGCTCCGAAGGTGCCGCGCGCGAGTCGCCCGAGCGGGCCGAACGCCCTCATCAAGCCGAACCCTGCGGCGCTGCCTTCGCCCGAGAGCGAGAGCGGCCTCGAGCAGGTGAAGATTGGTGGCGCCGCAGAAGAGCAGCGGCTGTCGGCGGCCGAGCGCGCCCGCCTCAAGCGTGGTGGGGCCGTCGGCGCCGCGAAGCTGTTCTGGATCGACGCGTCACGCCCCAAGCGCATCGCCGTCGCGGGCGGAGGTGGGCTCTTCCTCTTCCTCGTGCTCGCGCTCTTCGTCTCGGTGCTGCTGCCTGAAGAGACGAAGAAGAAGAAGCCCGAGGCGATGGTCGTCACCGACGAGCCGATCGATCAGAGCTACGGCGTCGGCGAGGGCGTCTCGTACGAGCGCGTCGACCAGAAGGAGTTCGAGTTTCAGGTGAAGTCGCCGGTCGACGTACTGGTGGTGCTGCACTACCAGTGCTCGGATCTCTCGGAGAACGAGCTGAACGTGACCGTGAACGGCGTCGACATGGGCTTCGCGCCGCCCGACACGCTGGCCGTCAACGAGCGCACCGTCGAGCTGTTGATT
>JAEUJR010000898.1 GCA_016793585.1 Archangium sp. | reverse complement strand
CTCACCATCAAGAGCCCCCAGGGGACCAGCCGCTCGGTCAACCTGCTCAAGCGTGTGACGAGCATCGGGCGCTCGGGCGACAACGACATCGTGCTCGACGACCCGAACGTGCCCGAGACCGCCTTCGCCATCATCTTCGACGGCACCGGCTACAAGGCCGGCGGCGAGACCTCGTTCTTCGTCAACGGCAAGAAGACCGATGAGTCGGCGCTCAACGCGAACGACGTCGTGAAGGTCGGCGAGACCGAGCTCGCGTTCTCGCTCGGCAACGCGCCCATGGCGCAACCCGCGCTCTCGACGACCAAGTTCACCCGCAGCGACTCGGGCAACCCCGACGCCTCGACGCAGGAGCAGCCCGGCATTCCCGGCCGTGAGCTCGCGGCGCTTCGTCGCCTCACCGCGTTCTCGGAGCGGCTCCTCTCGTCGTACGAGATCGATCGCACCCTCGAAGGCCTGATGGACGAGGTCATCGACGTCACCCGCGCCGACAAGGGCTTCCTCATTCTGATGGAGTCGAACCAGATGCGCGTGAAGGTCGCGCGCAACCTGCAGCGCGAGACCATCGAAGACGCCATCGAGCGCGTGTCGGACTCCATCGTCGCGCGGGTGATCAAGTCGCAGAAGCCGCTGATCATCGCCGACGCGCTCGACGACCCCGAGTTCAACGCGTCGGAGTCGGTCGTGAACCTGAAGCTGCTCTCGGTCATGTGCGCGCCGCTCATGCACAAGGGCGAGGTCTTCGGCGTCATCTACGTCGGCAACGACCGCCTCGTGAACCGCTTCGACAAGAAGGCGCTCGACACGCTCACGATCTTCGCCGGCCAGGCGTCGCTGCTCGTGCAGAACGCGATGCTGGTCGACGAGCTCAAGCTCGAGAACGTCGAGCTGAAGAACCGCATCGAGGAGTACACGTACGGCGACATCGTCGGCGCCTGCCCCGGCATGCGTGACGTCTACCGCCGCATCGACAAGATCGCGCCCACCGACATCAGCGTGCTGATCATCGGCGAGACCGGCACCGGCAAGGAGCTGATCGCGCGCGAGATTCACCGGCACTCGCTTCGCGCGAAGGGCCCCTTCATCTCGATCAACTGCGGCGCGATTCCCGAGAACCTGCTCGAGAGCGAGCTGTTCGGTCACGTGAAGGGCGCGTTCACCGGCGCCGTCGCCACCAAGCTCGGCCGGTTCCAGGCGGCCATCGGGGGCACGCTCTTCCTCGACGAGATCGGCGAGATGCCCGTGCAGCTACAGGTGAAGCTGCTGCGCGCGCTGCAGGAGAAGGTCGTCTACAAGGTCGGCGACAACCGACCAGAGCCCGTCGACATTCGCATCGTCGCGGCCACCAACAAGAACCTCGAAGACGAGGTGCGGAAGAACACCTTCCGCGAAGACCTCTACTTCCGCATCAACGTGGTGACGCTCAAGCTGCCGCCACTGCGCGATCGCGGAGACGACATCATCACGCTCTCGCGCTTCTTCCTGAACCGGTACTCGAAGGAGTTCGCGTCGAAGGCCCGCGGCTTCGCGCCCAACGGCACCGTCGCCATGAAGAAGTACCACTGGCCCGGCAACATTCGAGAGCTCGAGAACCGCATCAAGAAGGCCGCTGTGCTCGCCGACAAGCCGCTGCTGGGGCCCGAGGACCTCGACCTGCGGCCCGAGAACCTGCCACCGATTCTGCCGCTCGCCGCCGCGAAGGAGGAGTTCCAGAAGCGGTACATCAACGAGGTGCTCGAGCGGAACAACGGCAACCGCACGAAGACAGCGAAGGACCTTGGAGTCGATCCCCGCACCATCTTCCGGCATCTGGAGGCCCTGAAGGCCGAGTCAGAGGGAAAACCCCTGCCACCCGAGACAGAGTACGAAGAAGCCTGACCAATCAGAACCCCTTGAACTTCCACGGACCTCACGACTGGCGCGTCATGGCAACGATGTTGCTGTGGCTGGGTCTGGGTATTTGCCAGATGGCCTGTCTGCTTCCGCAGGACGACGACATTCTCACCCCGCTGGCGCCGCCGGCGAACCGGCCGCTCCGGCTGATTCCCGGTCAGGCAGAACCCCGCCAGCGAGAGACGACCGTGCAGCTCGCCTCGAACTGCGCGACGCGAACCACGTTCTCGGTTCAGGTCGACGACCCTGACACCACGGATGTGATTCGGGCGCAGTGGTTCATCGATCCGAACGAGCGGTACATCGGCGGCACGCCGGGCAATCAGGGCGTGCCCACCAGCGGAGGCTCGACCGTGCGCGAGCTGAAGGCGCCCGCGCAGTTCACCAACCTGCTCGGCGCGTTGACCGACGGCCGAAAGCACCGCGTCGAAGTGCTGGTCACCGATGGCGAGTTCCAGGAAGACGAGTTCACCGAGCCCACGACGATGGAGAAGAAGCCGTTCTTGAAGGTCGTTCGCCCATCGGTTGGCACCGCGGCAGGTCCCGTTGCGGTCGAAGCCTATCGAGACGAATACGTCTGGCTGGTCGAGGTGCGGACATGTCCCTGACCCACGTCTCCGTCTTCGCGGTCGCGGTCTCGGCCGCTGCTTGTGGCGGACCACCTTCGTCCGCGCCGATCAAGAACAGCCCGCTCCGGGTGATCTCAGGGCTGGCCGAGCCGTCGACACGAGAGACCACACTTCGAGGCCAAGGCTGTGCGCCCGAAAAGAAGTTCTCGGTGTTCGTCGACGACCCCGACACCAGCGACATCGTGCGAGCGCTCTGGTTCATCGACCCCACCGAGCGCTACCTCGGCGGCGTACCGGGGAACTTCGGCGTTCCGCTGACGGAGGGTTCGACCGTTCGCGAAGTGCAGGCGCCACTGACCTTCATGCAGCACGCCGCTGGGCTGGTCGACGGCCGAAAGCACCGCGTCGAGGTCATGGTGACCGACGGCGAATTCCTCGAGGAGACGTTCGTCGACGCGACCCTCGAGCGACAGGCATTCTTGAAGGTGACGAGGCCCTCGGTGACGCTCAGCGATGGCAGCGCGCAGCCGATGGAGGCCTCTCGAGACGAGTACGTGTGGTTCGTCGAGGTGACGCCATGCCCCTGAGCCGAATCGTTGCGAGCGTGGTGACGATCATCGCCCTCGGGAGCTGTACGGGGGTGCCTCCACCTGCGCCTGCCTGCCTCACCGATGCTGACTGCTCGTCCGGCTTCATCTGCTTCGTCGACGGCTGCGGAGACCCGACCCGTGGGCTCGCGGTGGAGGTCACGGGCGGCTCGACGGTCGGCCTCTTCCCGCAGGACTTCGAGGTGCCGGTGTTGGGCACCACCCAGGACTTCGAGCTCAAGGGCCCGCTCACCATCGTCGGTTCGTTCCAGCGCGAGCGCTCGGCCACCGTCGACCCCAGCAACCGCAGCATCTACACCGACGAGGTGTTGGTGCGCGCCACGGGTGAGAGCGAGCTGCTCCCGGGCATCTCGCGCAGCTATCAGGCGCCGTTCTCGATGACCGATCGCGGCACCTTCTCGATGAACGTGGGCCAGGGCAGGTACACGGTGACGGCGCAGCCGACGAACCCCGAAGTGCCCCCGCAGACGTTCACCGGCATCGTCGCGAGCCCCGATGGTGGCGCC
Source organism: Archangium sp. (assembly GCA_016793585.1). Next base: position 2,092 of record JAEUJR010000898.1, on the reverse strand, counting down.
GTGGTGAACTACGCGTTCGCGTCGGTCGAAGGCGCGGTCTCGCTCTCGGGCCGGCTCATCAAGAAGAAGGTGCTGCTGCCGCAGCCGAGCGAGCTCTACATCACGCAGGCCGCGATGGACTTGCAGGCGATCGACCCGGCGACGGGTGAGCAGCTCTCGCAGCGCATCGAGGTGTCGACGGGCCGCCCCGGCTCACGTGGAGACTTCATTCTGGTGATGTCGCCGCGCGCGAGGATGCTGCCCGCCATCGAGCTGATCGCCAGCCCACGCGACAGCACGTCGTCACTGCCGACCCGGCGCTTCCCGCTCACCCCGCCCTTCGCCACGACGCTCACCCTCGAGCTCGGGGACTACGGCGACCCCATTCCCGACGTGCCGGGCCAGGTCCTCGGCTCCGACGGGCAACCGCTGGCCGGCGCGACCGTGGTGCTCGAGGGGCGCGTCGGCGGCGGAGCCACCTTCCGATCGAAGATGGTCACCACCGACTCGTCGGGCACGTTCAAGGTCGAGCTGCTGCCGCCTGATGACGGCTACAGCCTGTCGGTGTTCCCGGCGTCAGGTGCGCGGTCTGGCTTCACGCAACAGCTGGTGAAGGTGAAGAACACTCCCGGCCAGAAGCCCACCTTCGACCCGCCGACCATTCGCTGCATCGAGCGCATTCCGGTGAAGGGCCAGGTGATGCTGCCCACCGGGCTCCCCGCCGCGAACCTGTCGGTCCGTGCCGTGGAGACCAAGGCGACCGGCAAACGCCCGCTGCCGCTCGAGGACGTCGACGTGCTCACCGACGTCGAGGGCAAGTACGACCTCTTCCTCGACCCCGGGAACTGGCGCCTCGAGTTCACCCCGAGCGGCGATCTGCCGCAGACGAGTCGGCTCATCACGGTTTCGGCCGCGGCCGCTGCTGACGGTGGCACGGTCGAGGGCCAGGCCTTCGCGCCGATCACCCTGCCGCGCGGGCGCAGGCTCACGGGCGTGGTGACGACGTTGAACAGCTCGCGTGGGTCGTCTCCGCTCGCGAACGCGCAGGTGCGCTTCTTCCGCGTGACGACCATCGAGGGAAAGCCGGCCGCGGTGCTGCTCGGCTCGGGCATCACCAACGGCATCGGCGCCTACTCGCTGATTCTGCCGACGCGCGAACTGCCGAAGCAGTGACTGGCGGTTCGACCGTGGCGTCGGCGGATCGTCAGCGTCATGAACGACGTCGCCTCGGCCTCAGCCGTCTCACGCCTCGAGCGTGGGCTTGCGGCGGGCCTTGAGCACCGGCGACTCGTGCCTGAGGCTGCGCATGGCGAGCCGATCGAGCTTGGTCGACCGGAAGACCTCGAGCATGCGTTCCTGGCCGGTGCGCCAGACGCCGTACATCGTGCAGGCCGAGGTGAACGCGCAGCCGTCGTGATCGGCCGCCGTGCACACGTTCAGGCTGATCGGCCCTTCGAGCGCTTCGATGACGTCGAGGAAGGTGATCGTCGAAGCCGCCCGCGCGAGCGCGTAGCCACCGTGAGAGCCGCGCGTCGAGCGCACCAGCTTCGCCTTCGCGAGCGTCTTCAAGATCTTCGCGAGGAACTCGCCCGGAATGTCCATCTTCCGGCCGATCTCCCGGAACGACGTCGTCATGCCGTCGGGCAGTGACGCGAGAAAGACCATGGCGCGGGTGCCGTACTCCATCTTGCGCGAGATCTGGAACGCGTTGGCCATGGCAGCGCCTCACCTACCACACTGCGGGTGGTGTCGGCCGTCGTGCAGCGCTACACCAGCGTCATGATCGACCTGCACTCGCACACGACGGCGAGCGACGGCCAGCATCCTCCGCACGAACAGATCGGCATGGCCGCGAAGGCCGGCATCACCGTGCTCGCGGTGACCGATCACGACACGGTGTCGGGCCTCGATGCCTGCGAAGCCGCGGCGAAGGAGCACGGCGTTCGCCTCGTGCCTGGTATCGAGATCTCGGTGCACTTGAACAACCGCGAGGTGCACATTCTCGGGCACTTCGTCGATCGCACGGTGCCGAAGCTGGCGAGCTTCGACGTCGAGCTGAAGATCTTCCGCGAGAAGCGCATGGGGCTGATGGTCGACAAGCTCGCGAGCCTCG
>JAEUJR010000798.1 GCA_016793585.1 Archangium sp. | reverse complement strand
GGCGCCAGCGCGAGCATCGATGCCGACGTCGAGCTTGAACGGGCCGGTGCCGATGCTGGCGTGAGCGCCCGCTCGGGCTCCGGCGAAGGCGCGGCCGCCGAACTGACCGACGACCTCGGGCGGGTTGAAGGTGGCGGTCGCCTCGGCGTTGCAGCTCGCTCCGGCGCCGCTCGTCGCGTAGCCGTCAGCCTTCGCGCCGGCCTTCAGGTCGTAGCCACCGAAGGAGAGGAGCGGGGCGGTCTCGGCGCAGACCTGGGCTTTCGCTCCGGCCTCGGCTCCCGTGCACGCCTGGCCGCCGACAGTGAGGCCCTTCGTGACGTCGAGCTCGGCCTCGCCCTTCGCCTCGGCGTGCGCGCGGGCGTAGGCCGTGGCACTGCCGCTCGCTCGGCCGGCGGTGCCGTGAACTTCGCCTTCTGCCGTGACCGAGACCTGGGCTTCGGCGCCGACACCACCTGCAGCACGAGCGCCCTTCGAGGTGAAGCCGGCCGTGCCGTCAGCACGAACGCCTGCAGAGGCGCTTCCGGTGAGCTTGCCGCTGCCTCCGTTCTTCTCGTCGCCGAAGCTGCCTTCGATGGAGTCTTCGATGCGCGCTTCCTCGATCGCACTGCCGCGGATCTGACCGTTGCCGGAGTTGACGGAGCTGCTCGAGCGATGGTTCGGGGTCGAGCGATCAGCAATGACAGACGCGTTGGCGTTCTGCTGTCCCTGGCCGCCGTAGGCTCCGACCTTCGAGAACGCATCAGCGAGAAGGATGAGCGGGCCCGCGATCGGAATGAGGCCGAGGAGCAGCTTCGAGAAGTCGGGCGGCGGCGCGTTCGGACCAGCAGTCAGCGGCGTGATGATGGAGTCGAAGAGCGACTGCGCGACGTGCGCGCCGAGCGTGTGAATCGCGGCGTCGCCAGCGGCGTTCGACGCGTGCTGGGGCCTCGTGGATTCGATCGGCTCGGTGGGCTGAGCGACGGGTGAGGAGTTGACTGGCTGAATCGACATGTGCGGTCTCCAGAGAAACGAGTGGTGGAGGCCGCCAGAGCGAGCCGAGTGCCAGCCGAGCAGGTGAGTGCGATCGCGTTGTTAGAGGTGCCGAACTCGCGTGCGTCTCGACGAGCGGACCCGGAACCGGCGGGCTCGTCTCGGCAGGGAGATTCGAGTGGGTAACCGATTGGATCAGTTCGGGAAGCGGTTTGGCGCGGCCACTGCACAAGAGCCCGTCACCCGGCAATCAAGCCGACCTACCCCGAGAGAACGATCATGGCTGGAATCAATCCGATTTCCTTTGGTGTCGCGAATGCCTTCGTCACGGACTTGAATGTGAAGAACAAGACGGTCGACAACGGAACGAGCGGCGGAACGGTATCGCAAGCCTTCATTGGCCCGACAGGCATGCAAGGGGGCAACGCCTTGTTGCCATCGCCTCTGCCGAAGTTGCCCTCGGAGGACGGCCACGGCACAGATCCTCGGCAAGCAGCGATCGACAAGAACAAGGAGATCACGGCGGCAAACGCACCGGTCCAGAAGGAGATTGACGCGCTCGAAAAGGAGCAGGCGGCGCTCAACAAGCTGTTTGACCACATCGATGCGAAGGGAGATGGCGTTCTCACCTGGGACGAGATCAACAGGCTCGCTACGACGTCGGGTGTGCCGGAGGTGAAGGATGCGGCCATTTGGCTGCTGAATCACCCACAGGTCTACGAAGCGCTCAAGGCTACGGGAAGCCGCTGGACCATGTCTGGTGGCGACGCAAACCAGACGAAAGTGAGCGAGAAGAGCCTCGTGGGTGGATGGGGCGCAGGTCGTATCGAATCGGCTGGCTACCGTGCGGCGCTTCAAGCTCGAATCGACGCGAAGAAGGAACTGCTCAAGCCCTTGGTCGAAGTTCCGCCAGCTCCTGGTGCTGCCCCGACGACCGAGACGAACGCATCGACCGGGACTCCGAACGCTGGCGGCTCACCGCCTCCCTCGACCGCAGGCGCCCCGAGCACTTCCCCGCTCACTACCGGCAGCAGCCCTGGATTGTCGGGACTTGCTGAGGGAATCGACGGGATTCAGGCGAAGATCAACGGCCTGGTCGAGGAGATGAAGGCGCACCCTGAGAAGGCGAGCGCGATTCAGGCAGAGATCAGCCAGCTCTCGAACCAACTCCAGAGCATGAGCGCCATGATGAACGCGATCTTCACGATGCAGTCGAACCTCTCGAAGATGCTCTCCGAGATGGCGATGACCGCCATTCGGAACATGCGCTGAGGCCACCATGCGACTCGATCTCAAGAACCTCATCGGTCTCGACGGCACCACGCCCACCTTCGCGCAGACGTTCGGCATCACCTTCGATCAGGGCGTCGAGTGGGCAGAGCAGGGCCTCGAGATGGCGCGCCAGGGACAGCTCGGTGAAGCGCGCGTCATTCTCGAAGGGCTCGTCACGCTGAACCCGCGCAGCCCCGGCTACTGGTACGCGCTGGGAGCCGTCTACGAGCAGCAGGGCCTCGTGGACGACGCGATTCAGGCCTTCACGCAGGCGACGAAGCGGGAGCCGCGCAACGTCGACGCGTGGATGCGACTCGGACTGTTGCAGTTGAAGGGGGGGAACGGGGAAGGGCTGGAGGCGTTGAAGATGGTGGCGAAAGACACTCGCGCAGAACACGCCGAACTCACGGCTCGCGCGAAGTCGATTCTCGCCACCTCTCGGGCGGCGTGAAGGGCGGGGTCGGAGGCCGTGCGCGGTTGGCGTCTGGGCAACGTCAGCCGCGCACGGCTCGCAGTTTCAGCGCCCCAAGGCCTCGACGCGCTCACCGATGGGTGGATGCGACATGCCTCGCAGCACGGCCCACCTCGGCGGATCCGGATCCATCTTGTTCGTGCGCGCCGCCTTCACCAGCATCGAACGAAAGGCGGCAACGTCTCCCGTCAGCGCGATGCCATAGCGATCGGCGGCGTACTCACGCTCTCGAGACACCGCTCCGCTGATGGGGTTTCCGAGCATCAACCCAAAGGTGAACAGCAACACCACGACGGGCAGCGTGCGAACGTCTGCACGCTCCTCGATGCCGAACCAGTGACGTGCAGCGGAGCGGCGAAACAGCCACTCCACCGCGAAGAGAAACGCGATCAATACGAGCGACGACGCGATTCGGCCAGGCCAGCGCGGCTCGTTCACGTGCCCCGCTTCGTGCGCGACCGTCGCGATCACTTCGTCTTCCGAAAGCCCGGCGAGCAGCGAGTCGTTCAGCACGATCGTTCGCGTCGGCCCGGTGCCCGCAAAGTAGGCCTGGAGTCGAACCGTGCGCGAGGCCGTGTGTTCGACCATCACGTCGCGAAAGTCGATTCCGGCCTTGGTCATGAGCGCGGTGATTCGTTCGCGAAGCGCTCCTGCGGCGAGCGGCGTCTGGTCGACGTAGAGCCGGTTTCGGTACGGATCGATCGCGGTCGAGACGAGCATCAGCACCGATGCCGTCACACCGAGCAGCCACCACCAGTGCTTCGTGCGGCGCGCGAGCCCGAAGAGCCCGAACACGAGCGAACCCACCGCCCCCGCGAAGAGCAACTTCCCCTTCAGCATGTCGCCGATGAACACCGCGGGCGTCGCGCGCGACAGCCCATGCGAGTGCTCGTGGAAGTACCCGAACCAGATGTCGGCCGGCAGATCGAGCAACGTGTAGAGCCCGAAGAAGAGCAGGGCGAACACCAGCGCCGCCGCCCAGCCCGTTCCGTTCCACAGCTTCGTCGGTACCTTGAGCAGTGCGAGTGATGACGAGCCGATCTTCGCGCCGATTCGTTCACTCACCCGCCACAGCGGCCGCGTCGCGAAGCGCACCATCAACGCCAACACGATCGGCGTGACGATGAAGTCGATGAACGAGACCGTGTACCGGGGCTGGTGGTACGCCTTCACTTCGGCGAGCTGCTCAGCCGTGTAGATGGGCTCCACGCCCGTGCGACTCTACGTCAGCTGTTCGGCTTGCCCTTGCCCTTCGTCGGTGCCGGAGGCGGAGCGGGCGGAGGCGGCGCTTCTTCCTCGGCCTTCGCCTCGGCCAGCAGCAGCTCCTTCATGCGTTTGAGGCTCGCGCGCGTCTCTTCGACGAACGGGCTCTGCGAGCCGATGCGCTCTGCGGCTTCGAGGGTGCGCTCGTAGACCGTGATGGCCTTCGCGATCAGCACGCGGATCTTCTTGCGCAGCTCGGCGCGGTAGACGTCCTGCTCCTCCTGCGAGAGGTCGGCAGGCGCGGGCGCGTTCGCCATGTGATCGTACATGTTCTCGTAGAGCTGCCCGATGCGCTGTCCAGCCGCGGTGGCCCAGTAGCCGTTGCCCAGGCGAATCGCGCGCAGGTAGTGCCCTTGCGACGACAGCAGCAGCTCGGACTTGTACTCGAGATCTTCAGCCAGCTTCTCGGTGCTCTTGTTCGCGTCGAGCACGATCGACTCATAGCGAAGCCGGAAGATCTCTCCGACGAAGAACTGGGCCTGCCCCGGGAAGTACTCGTCGATCAGGTCCTTGTCGGGGTGCTCGTTGTACATGGTGAGCACCGACCGCAGCGTGCGCTCCGCGCCGTCGAGGTCTCCACCTTCGAGTTCGCAGATGCCCTGCTGGGTGCGCGCCTCGATGCGCTTGTCGACGGACAGATCGGTGCGATCGCTCAGCACGCGCAGCACCTCGACGGCGTCGGGGAAACGCTCCATGTGGTACAGCACTTCAGCCACGCGGAACGCGGCGTCGAGCGTGTCGCCCGTGCCTTTCGCGGGATCCGACAGCTCGAGGAACTTCGCGTACGCCTCTTCCCACGCCTTGAGCTTCTCGAACGAGAGGCCCGCGTTGTAGAGCGCGAGCCGCCGGTGCTTGCTGTTCGGGTGAAAGTCGCAGATGCGCGAGAAGTAGCGAGCGGCCTGCGCCCAGTCTTCCGCGGCGTAGAAGCTGGTCGCCGCTGCGAACAACTCCTCGTCGTTCAACTTCTCGAGCTCGAGGTCGCCGGTGATGACGACGTCGTCGAACTTCACCGACTGCACCGGCGTCTTGCTGACGTGCGCGCAGCCGACGGAGAACAACGCCAACGACAGCAGCACTGAAGAGAGGCGCATGGGCAAAAGGACAGCCAGCGGGTGAGCGGGGTTCCCGACTCTAACGCGCTGGCTTCGCCGCATCGACCCGGGCTTCTCCCCAGAGGTATCGGCTCGTCTCCCACACGGCTTTCAGGTCGTGCACGTCGAGCTCGAAGCGGGGCACCAGCACCAGCGGTGTGGGCGCGCACAGCTCGCGCAACCGCTGGATTCCCTTTGCGTCCTGAGTGGCAAGCAGGTCGTTCTCTTTCAGCGTCTGCTCGAGCTTCGCCTGGAGGGGGCCGCTCATGCGCGCCACCTCGTCCCACAGCTGGGCGGGCACGGGTGCGTGAATTCGGTTCACGACGACGGCAGCGACCCGCATCTTGTTCTGCAGCAGCAGCGTGTGGAAATACACCGCCTCGTCGATGCGCTCGAGCATCGGGCCCGTCACCAGCACGAACGCAGTCGACGGCGCCTGGAGCAGCTCGCGGGTCTGGTGCGCGCGCTCGCGGAAGCTGTCGGTCAGGCTCGTGATGTTGAGCATGAAGTCGGCGAGCTGCTGCAGGGTCTCGGTGCCGGTGAAGCGAGAGATCGTCTTGGCGACGTAGCTGCCGCCGAGGTTGAAGAGCTTGAGCCCGAACTTTCCCGCGGCGAGCGCCGGCGTCAGCAGCCACTTGGCCGCGTCGTTGTCGAGAAAGTCGAGAATGCGATTGGGCGCGTCGAGAAAGTCGAGCGCGTGCGCGGTGGGCGGCGTGTCGACGACGAGCAGCGGGTACTTCCCCTGCTCGTGCAGCTCCCACATCTTCTCCATCGCGATGTATTCCTGCGAGCCCGCGAGCGCGGTGGAGAGCGCCTGGTAGAAGCGGTTGTTGAGGATCTTCTCGCGCTTGTCTGCAGGGGCGCGCCGCTCGACGAGATCGTCCCACGAGCGTTTGATGTCGAGCATCATCGCGTGCATCGGCGCACGTGGCAGCAGGCCCGCCGTCGCGAACGTCTCGTCGGGAATGCGCGCTTCCTTGTTCCCCAGCGCCTCGAGGCCGAGCGCGTTCGCCAGCCGCTTCGCGGGGTCGATGGTGCAGACCATCGAGCCGGTGCCCTCCATGGCCGCCCGCAGCGCGAGGGTGGCCGCGACGGTCGTCTTGCCGACGCCACCCGAGCCCACGGTGATGAGCACGTCGGAGTTCGCCATGGCGTCACGAATGGGCGAGCTCACTTCGCGCCTCCCAGTTCACGCACCACCTGCTCGATGGAGGCGCGCCCGAAGTCGGGCGTGAAGATGCGCGGCACCGTCACCACCGGCAGCCCCAGCTTTCCGAGCGTGGCCTTCGAGGTCTGCGAGAGCTTCGCGCGGGCCTGGTGCGCCCGCATGAGCTCTCGGGCGAGGTCGGAGCCAGTGCTCGCGTCTTCGTCGGTGAAGCGCTCGGGAATGAAGCCGTTGAGTACGACGAGCTGTGGCGTCATCTTCACGCGGGCGACGAGCGCCTGGTGCAGCTCGAGGGTCTCGTTGACTGGCAGCTCTTCGGGCAGCGACACCAGCACCGCGGCCGTCGTGCTCTGATCGACGAGCAGATCGCGCATCCACGCGGCGTCGGTCGACATCGCGCCCGGCGGCACCGTGTCGATGATCACCTGCGGCACCGACAGAAAGGTGATCGCGTGGCCCGTGGCTGGCGCGTCGATGATGATGCGGTCGAACCGAAAGGTGCCGTCGGAGCGCTTCTCTTTGAGGTGGTAGAGGATCTTCCCGAGCAGCACGAGCTCCTGCAGCGACGGAATGAAGCGCAGGAAGTAGCGCACCACGCGGTTCTCGAAGACCGCGCTGTAGATGCTCTCGAACTTCAGCACCATCAACGCGTACTCGCGCATGGCCTCCTGGGGCCGCACGTTCACCGCCCACAGGTTCTCTTCGAGCGACGTCACTTCGGGGCCGACCTCGGGTTTGCCGAGCAGCTGGGTGACGCGCTCCTTCGTGTTCACCTCGCACACCAGCGTGCGTTTGCCCGAGCGTGCGCTCTCGAGCGCCAGCGCCGCCGAGACGGTCGTCTTCCCGACGCCACCTTTGCCGGTGACGATCAGCAGGCGTTTGTCCGAGAGGGCAGCGATCACGGCAGGCGGCTCCTATCAACCTGCGGGCAGGGGAGCATCAGGCATTCGTTGACTTGTCGCTCGCGGCGGAAAAGGGTCGGCCCATGCTGAAAGACAACCCCGTGATGAAGAAGCTCGTCGCCACTGGCGAGGAGCGCATCGGCAAGCTCGTGCAGCAGCTGATGTCGAACGAGAAGTTCGTCGCTGGCGTGCAGACGCTCGTCTCGCGGGCGCTGTCGGCGAAGGGCACCATGGACAAGTCGATCAAGAGCGCGCTGTCGGCGGCGAACCTGCCGTCGACCGGTGATCTCGACACCCTGCGCGAGAAGATCGACGACCTCGAGCGCCTGCTCGGTCAGCTCGAGTCGAAGGTGGACGTGCTCGTCGACCAGAAGAAGAAGTGACGATGGCCGCGCGGCGTATCGCGTTCATCAACGAGAAGGGCGGCACCTGCAAGACGACGCTCGCCGTCAACGTCGCCGCCTTCTTCGCCGACAAGAAGAAGAAGCGCGTGCTGCTCGTCGATCTCGACACCCAGGGGCACGCCGCGAAGTCGCTCGGCGTCGACCCGCGGTCCATCTCGAAGAACGTCTTCCACCTGCTCACCGACCCCAACGTCTCGCTCGAGGCGGTGACCCTGCCGACGGCGACGCCGAACCTCTCACTCATTCCTTCGTGGAAAGACATGGCCGAGTTCCCCTCGGTGGCGGGGGCCGACCCACAACGCGCGCGCCGCCTGGCGGCCCGGCTGGAGCCCGCGCTCGAGCGCTACGACTTCGTCATCTTCGACGCGCCGCCGTCGCTGGGGCTCACCACCACGAACATTCTCGTGGCGGCTGAAGAGGTCGTGGTGCCGGTCGCGACGACCTACCTCGCGCTCGATGGCTGCGCCGAGATGGTCGACACCGTCGCCGACGTGAAGGCCACCTTCGGGCACGAGCGGCTGCGCATCACGCAGGTGGTGCCGACGCTGTACCGGAAGACCCAGCTCGCCGACGAAGTGCTGGCGAAGTTGAAGGAGTACTTTCCCAAACGCACCACCGAGCCCTTCGCGCTCAGCGTCACCGTCGACGAAGCGCAGAGCCACGGCAAGACGATCTGGGAGTACGCGCCCTGGAGCCGCGGCGCGACGATGCTGCAGTCGATCGCCGAGGCGGTCGACAAAGCAGGCAAGTGATCAGCGCTCGCCGCGGCGGCGGGGCGGCTGATCGTCGTTGCGACGCGCCTCTTCGACCTCCGAGATGCGCTTCTCCATCTGCTCGATGCGCTGCACGAGCGTGTTCAGATCGCGCCCCAGCGCCGGCAGGTTGCCCAGCACGTTCTCGATGGCGTGCTTCACGCGCTCGTCGATCTTCGCCTGCCACGCTTCGACCACCTTCTGCGACTGCGTGAGCAGGGCGGCGGGCGTGAGCGGCTCGGCCTCGGCTTCGCGGCCCAGCAGCTTGTCGATGCGGTGGGTGGCCTCTTCTCGGAACGTGGCCACGCGCTGCGTGACGGTGGCGGTGATCTCGTTGAGCGAGTCTTGCGGGCGGCGAATGATCTCGCGCAGCACCGACAGCGGCATCTGGTTCTTCTTCTTCTCTTCTTCGAAGACGATCTGCGCGAGGGTGACCGAGGTCAGATCTTCTTTGGTGCGGTTGTCGACGATCTGCACCTCGACACCCTGCTTCACCATGTCGGCGATCTCGTCGAGCGTGACGTACCGGCTCTCGACCGTGTCGTAGAGCTTGCGATTCGTGTAGCGCTTGATGACCTTCGGCTCGCGCGTGGTCTGCTCGGCTTCGCTCATCGGCCTTCCCCAGTAAATCTGACGCAGTGCGAAACGCGCCTAGCACCCGAGCAAGGAAGGGGGCAAGCACCTTGAATGACGTATACTTGCGGCAGCCCGGTCGAGTCGGGCGCCCGCCATGATCGTCAAGTGTGAGCAGTGCCAGACGAAGTTCAAGATCCCCGACGACAAGGTCACCGACAAGGGCGTCAAGGTTCGCTGTACGAAGTGCAGTCACACGTTCCGGGTGACGAAGGAGTCTGCCGTTTCGGCAGGCGGCGCTCCCAGCGGGGCGTTTCCGCCGGCCAGCGCGGCGCCATCTGGGGCGACCCAAAAGCTCTCGGCGCCAGCGAGGCAGGTGCCGCTCGACAGCGCTGATCCGTTCAGCAAGTTCGGGCAGTCGGCTTCGGTGCCGAAAGAAGAGCAGACGCGGCCAGGGGTGTTCGCGCTGGGCGTCGAAGCGTCTCGAATGCCCGACCTGGGCAGACCCGTTCCGCCGGCCCCTGCGCCGCCCGTTCCAACCCCTGCGGCTGCTTCAGCCTCGTCGTCGCCCTTCGACTTCGGCAGCCTCGCGCCGCCTGCACCAGCGAAGCCGAGCGCTCCCGCTGCGGCCCCGGCCCCGTTCGATTTCGCCTCGTTGATGGGGCCTCCCTCGGCGGGCGCGCCCCCGGCTCCGGCGCGTTCACCAGCGCCTCCGCCGCCCGCGTCGAAGCCGCCACCGGGGCCCTCGCCGTTCGACTTCTCGGCACTCACGGCGTCTCCGGCTCCAGAACCAGCCCCCGTACCGGCCCCGTCTCCACGCATGTCGGCGCCGGCTCGCCCGATCGATGCGCCGGCGATGTCGTTCGACTTCTCGTCGTTGGGGCCGCCACCAGCAGCTGCGGCAGCTCCGCCGCCCGCCGCACCGCCCCCCTCGTCGATGTTGCCGGATCTGATGGACGCCGACCCGCCACCGCCGCAGGCCGCGACCGACATGGTGCCGGCGCTGGGCGACGACTTCTTCGCCGCTGCGGCCACCCAGAGTCACGCCGGCCCACTGCCGACGGTGGCTGAAGGCGCGACGAAGGAAGAGGCGCGCAACGCGCTGTTCGACATGAGCGCGGCCGCGCCTCCAGAGGCGCCTGCTGCCGTCTCTCCGGCCGAGGCGCCTGCTGCGCCTGCGCCGGAACAGCCCGTGCCGTCGTCGAGCCCGTCGGGCGTCATTCAGCTGCAGCGGCCGCCCGACCCGGCCACGGAGCGCGGGCGCCGGGTGCTGGGCATCGTCGTGAACGTGCTCATCGCGGCCGTGCTGGTCGTCGGCCTCGTCGTCGTCGCCACGGCGAGCGTCAACGAAGGCAAGCTCGACATGCAGTCCATCGGCACGAGCCTCAAGGCCCTCGTCGCGCCCACGTCCGACTTCACGGCCGAAGACATCAGCAACGGGCTCTACGACACGAAGATGGGCCGGCCGGTGTTCTTCGTGCGCGGCGTGGTGACGAACCGGAGCCCGGCGACGACGCGGGTTCGTGTGAAGGCCGAGATTCTCGACGGCGCGACCCTGGTGCGTAGCGCCGAGGTGATCGCCGGCGCGCCCCCAAGCCCCGAAGAGCTGAACCGGCTCGTTGGGGTCGCCGAGCTCAAGGTGTTGATGGATCGCACCTCGACCAAGGCGCCCTCGATCGAGAGCGGAGGCGCAGCGCCCTTCCTCGTCACGTTCGCCGAATACCCACCCGACCTGAAGGCGTTTCGCGTTCGGGTGACGGCGACCCCCGAGGGTCAGCCGACCGCCGCCGCGACGCCGTGAGCCCGAGCGCGCTGATCGTTCGTCGCATCGTCGTGCTCTCGGGAGGCGACGAGGTGCGCCGGAAGGCGGCGGCGCGCGTGTTGGCCGAGCTCGACCCGACCGACGCCGCGACGTTGCTCCACGAGGTGCAGGTGCTGGCGCGGAAGGGACGACGCGACGCGGCTGAGGCGATGCACGCCTTCTCGAGGGCGCTCGAGCTCGAGACCGAGGCCATTCCGCACGTCGAGCTGCTGCGGCGTGCGGCTGCGCTGACGGGGACGCAGACCGTCGAGCTGCTGTTCTCGGAGGGCGAAGCCGCTGCCGCCTACGACGCCACCGCCGCCGCGCGCGCCGACGCGAAGCTGTTCAACCAGCCGCTGGGGGTTCTGAAGTCGCGGGCGCGGCTGACGCAGAACCCCGACGAGATGGCGCGGTTCGCGGTCGCCTCCAACGCGGCGGTGGTTCGTGAGCTGTTGCGCAACGCGCGGCTGACCGAAGATCTCGTGGTGCGCATCGCCGCCCGCCGGCCGGCGCGCCCGGAGCCGCTGGTCGAGATCTGGCGCTCCGATCGCTGGACGACGAGGCCGTCGGTGCGTCGCGCGCTCGCCTTCAACCCCTACCTGCCGATCGAGGTGGGCGCCCGCATCGTGCCGTTGCTCTCGAAGGCCGAGCTCACCGAGCTGTCGAGAGACTCGAGCGTGCACGCGAGCCTCAGGGAGCAGGCCATCACCCTGCTCGCTGCGGCGACCACCTGAGCGCTCAGGGCTTCTTCACCGAGCCGTCGACGACCTGGGCGTCTACGGAGCCGCGCTCGAGCTTCTTGCTGGCCGTCACGTCGACGAAGTCTTCACCCTTCGAGGCCTTCTTGAAGGAGTGGACGAACTTGCCGAGGGCGTTGCCCAGCTGCCCCATGCGAGAAGCCGAGAAGACGATCGCGAGGATGGCGGCGATCATGAGGATTTCGCCGATGCCGAACGGGCCCATGGTGCCACCCTGCTCGAAGACGACGGCCTTCGCAACTTGACGAGCGGCCCGAGCCCGCGCATTCGGAGCGGGTGATGCGCATTCTGGGGCACCGCGGGGCGAGCGCTGATTTTCCCGAGAACACACTCGAGGCGTTCGAGGGCGCCGTGAAGCAGGGCGCCGACGGCATCGAGCTCGACGTCATGCGCTGTGCGAGTGGAGAGCTGGTCGTCTGTCACGACGAGTGGCTCGATCGGCTGGCGGGCGTGCACTGGGAGGTCGCGAAGACGCCGTGGCGCAAGTTGAAGACGGCCGACGTGGGCAGCCGGCTGGGGTTCCGGGCGGCCCGAATTCCGCTGCTCGAAGAGGTGTTCGAGGCGGTGCCCACGAGCTTCTTCGTGAACGTCGAGCTCAAGTGCGACGTGATCGACGATCGCGGGTTGTCGGTGGCGGTGGGGCAGTCGCTGGCCTCACGCCGCGACGCCGAGCGCGTGTTCGTCTCGAGCTTCAACCCGCTGTGTCTGGTGCGGTTCGCGCGTGCGTTTCCGGCGATGTCGCGCGGGTTCCTCATCGACCCCGATCGCGCGTGGGTGCCGCAGGCGTACGGTTGGTTGCCCGTCGTCGCGAAGACCTCGGTTCACCCCCACTTCAGCGCCTGCACCCCGGCGAGGGTGAACGCGTGGCACGAGCGGCACTGGCAGGTCGCCGCGTGGACGGTGGATGACCCCGATGAAGCCAGGAGCCTGCGCGCGATGGGCGTCGAGTGGCTCATCACCAACCGGCCGGCGGCGATGCGGGCGGCGCTGTCGGGGAAGCTCTAGCTGGCTAGAAGTCGAAGCCGAGAGAGGCCGTGCCCGCCAGCACGCCACCGATGGTGCGCGTCTCGTTGCCGTCCTTGAAGCTCGGGAAGACGGAGTACGAGACCTCGAGGTTGATCAACGCGTGGCCGCCGATGAAGCGCAGGCCGCCGTAGAACCGGTTGTGGGTGTTGTTGATCGCCTGGAGCGACGTGAAGATGTAGTAGTCCTTGAAGAGCTCGGTGTCGGCGTCGGCCGTCGTGCGTGAGGGCCGGAAGTCGATGTTGCCGGTCGAGGCGCCGACGAACACCAGGCTCCAACCGGCGTAGGGCGTCAGCGTCACCATGCCGGCGATCGCGAACTGCTTGCCGATGCCGAGGTCGAGCCCGCCCGAGGTGAGATCGAAGTCGCGGCTGTTGATGAGCTTGTTCACGAAGCCACGCACCGCGATGTCGGGGATGTACGCGAACCCTTCGTTGAGGGCCCACTTCAACTCGAGGCCGCCCATGCCCATTCGGCTCTCGGGGAACCACGAGGCACGCGCGCCGACCTCGAACGAGAAGGGCAGCCCCTTGCGCAGGTGCACGCTGGGGAACCAGGTGGTGCCGCGGAAGGTGCCGAGCGTCGGCATCGTCGAGGGATCGACCGCGTAATAAGTGGCGTCGACCGAGAACGCGAAGCCCGAATGGCCAAGGGTCTCGGGCGGCATGCCGTTGGTCGACGACATGACCGCAGCGAACTGGCGGGCGAAGGCGCGGAAGTTTCCGTTCGCGCGTGGATCGAACCCGGTGCCGTCGGGCTGTGGGTTGCCCAGCTTCGAGATCTGGAAGTCGTTGGAGAAGCCCTGCGCGAAGGCAGGGGCAGCCACCAGTGCGAGGAGCGTGGAGGCGCACGCGAGACGCGTCAGCATGGCGCCGACGCTACCCGCGTGACCCACAGTGGGCAACAAACGAGCGCTTACGGCTTGGCCTGTTTCGGCGCCTCGTCGCTGACCTTCTGGGCGACGGCCGGAGCGCGGCGGCGAATGACGACCGTCTTGCGACTGGCGAAGTCCTGCGTCTCGCGGGCGACGACGGTGACGAAGTTGTTGCCCTCCTTGAGGGGGAACTCGGTGGTGAACTTCAGCTTGTCACCGTCTTCGGGGGTGCGGCCCTTGAAGAAGACCTTCTGATCGTTCACCAGCACGAAGACGTCGAGCAGCGTCGGGTCGGTCACCACGCTCGAGAGCGTGAAGGTGGGCGCGTCGACGGCCGTGCCACCCATCGCCGAGTCGACGTTGACGCTGATCTGGGCCGGGGCGCGGAACGAGACGACCTCGAGCTCTTTGTCCTTCGGGAGCACGGCCTTCTGGCCACGGGCGTCGCGCAGGTCGCTGACCTTCACGAAGGCGAAGCGGTTCTCGCCCCACTCGACGCGCGCCATGTTGGCGCCGCGAGCCTGCTCGGTGACGACCGCGCCCCTGGGCAGCTTCGCGATCACGTTGGAGCGGGGATCGGCGCTGGCGAAGAGCTCGGCCTTCTCGGCGATCTTCACGGTACCCTTGCGGGGCTCGAGCGCGATGGGGGCGGCGCCTTCGGGGTCGACGGGCACCATCAGCTTGTCGGCGAGGAACTCCTCGAGCGGTTCGTCGAGCACGTTCACCCGCAGCCCGAAGTCGTCGGCTTTGAGGCCCTTCTTCACGTCGAGCACGAAGCGCGCGGTCTTGGTCTCTCCGACGTCGAGCTCGCCGAGCTTGAAGCGGCCCTTCTCGATGAAGATGTTGGGGTCACCGGCATTGCGAATGATGGTGAAGGTGTCGAGCGCCTTGCCCGAGCCGACGTTGGTGACGTCGAGCACGAGGGCGACGTTCTCACCGCGCTGCACCTGGCCGTCCTGGTTGCAGGCCTGGCAGTCGTCGACGATCTGCCACGTGTACGCGAAGCGGGGGCGGGCGAGCTCGACGAAGTTCAGCTCACCGGCGATGGCCTCTTGCAGCACGCCGCCCGAGTCGTCCTGGAACTTCACCGTCACGCCATCGCGACGCGAGATGAGATCCTTCGGCAGCTTCACGTTCACCGTCCACGAGCGCTTCTCGCCGGGCTTGAGCGCTCCGAAGAGGAACTCGCGGCGATCGAGGAAGCCGTTCTCGCTCTCGACCCAGGCGCGCAGGCGCTTGATGGGCTCGGCGCCCTTGTTCTCGGCGGTGAGCTCGAGCTGCACGGTCTCGCCAGCGGTGATCTTCCGCTCGGCGTTGGGCTTCATGGTGCTCTCGATCGACACCTTCTTCGGTGTCTCGCCGGGCGACCAGTCGATGCCGAGGGTGCCGATGGCGTTGGCGATGCGCTCCTCTTCCTGGCGGGTCTTCTCGGCGACGAACTTCGCGCCGGCCTCGATCATCTTGTCGCGGCGCACCTGCGGGGCGGTCAGCAGAAAGTCGCGCGCGAAGGTGACCTCGAAGTCTTCACGCACTTCGTCCTGCGACTCGGCGTCGAGCTGATCGTCGAGATCTTCGTCGGCCGACGAGCCGTCGGTGTCGGTGAGAATGTTCTTTCCTGCGGGGGCCTTGCCCTTGGGCGGGGCCTTCGGGTCCTTCTTTTCTTCGGGCTTCGGCGCAGCCGCGACCTTCTCCTTCTCTTCCTTGAGGTACTTCAGCGTCATCGCCGGCTTCTCGCGCACGACGACCTCTTCACGCTTCTTGGCGGCCTTGTCGTTCGACGGGTTGCCGAAGTGGTGATCGAGGTCGGCCTCACCCATGGAGCGGCGGGGCGCGAAGACCTCGACGCGATCTTTGGTGACGCGCGTGGGGATGAGCTGGATATCGGGCGTGATGCCGACCTCTTGAATCGAGATGTCGCCCGGCGTGAGGTACTTGGCGATGGTGAGCTTGAGCGCGCTCTCGTCGGGGAAGTCGTAGAGCACCTGCACCGAGCCCTTGCCGAACGTCTGGCGGCCGATGATGACGGCGCGGTTCAGGTTCTTGAGGGCTCCGGCGACGATCTCGGAGGCCGACGCGCTGCCGGCGTTCACGAGCACCGCGACGGGGAACTGCTCATCGGTGTCGTCGTCGTGGGCGCGCTTCTCTTCGCGCAGCTTGTCCGAGAGGCCGACGGTGGCGACGATGGTGCCGTTCTTCACGAACAGGTCAGACACCTGAATGGCCTGGTCGAGCAGACCGCCGGGGTTGCCGCGCAGGTCGAGCACGACGCCCTTGAGGCCAGCGGTGCTGCCGTTCGCCTTCGCCTGTGCGCCGAGCTCGTTGAGGGCAGCCTCGAGATCCTTGGTGGTGTTGCCCTGGAAGTTCTTCACGCGCACGTAGCCCACGTTCGATGCGAGCAGCTTCGACTGCACCGACTCGACGGTGATCAGCGCGCGGGTGAGCGTCATGGCCTGGGGCTTGTCCCAGCCCTTGCGGTTGACGGTGATGGTCACGCGCGAGTCGACGGGGCCGCGCAGCTTCCCGACGGCCTCGTTGAGGTCCATGTTCATCGTCGACTCTTCGCCGATGCGGGTGATCTGGTCGTCTTTCTTGATGCCGGCGCGGAAGGCGGGCGTCTTCGGCAGCACCTTCACCACCGTCAGAATGCCCTCGCGCATCTGAATGACGAAGCCGAGGCCTCCGAACTCGCCCTTCGTCGACACCTTCATCTCGCGGTACATCTCGGGGCGCAGCAGAATCGAGTGCGGGTCGAGCGTGTTGAGCATGCCGTTGACGGCCGCGTATTCGATCTCGCGGGTGTCATCGGTGGGCCGCATGTTCTTGGCGATGAAGTCGAAGACATCTTTCATCGTGAACGACATGCGCCAGAGCGTGTCGATGTGCGAGATGTCGAACTCACGCGTCTTGCCGTTGACGTTGAGCTTCACCTTGCCCGACTCGGCCGAGCCATCGACCATCACCTCGGGCACCGACTTCTCGACGGCCTCGAGCGCCGCGACCATCATCTCCTTCGGGCGAACGCGCTTGGGGTCGACGTAGTTGTCCTTCACGTAGAGGATCACCTTCGTCAGCACGCGAAGGGCCGAGAGGTCGTGCGGGGCCTTGCCCTCTTCGGAGCCGCCTCGCGGCGGGGCCGCTTCGACCTCCTTGACCATGGTGAGGGACAGAGGTGCGCGATCGTTGCCAGCGAGCGCCCACGCGACGATCAGCGCGGCGACGACGACGACCCTGCGGAGCATGTGCATGATGTGGATCTTCCTCGAAGAAGGCAGCAACTGCGGCCCGTCGAATGACTCGCCGAGCCTAATCACCGGGGGGTAGCCCTTCAACAAAGGCCAACACGTGTGGGGTGCGCCACGTTCCCCGAACGCCACGCGCTGGCCGGGCAGGTCACGGGGCCGCCGGGGGCGGGCCGAGCGCTTCGACCTTGCGCAGGGCTCGAAAGAGCAGGGTGCCCGCGACGACGGCGACCGGCATCAGAAAGAAGTTGAGCACCGGCACCCAGAGCATCACGTAGAGGGCGGCGCCGAAGCCCAGCGAGAGCGTCAGGCGTTTGCGCAGCACGATGACGACCTGGCCGAAGGGGTAGAAGTGCCGCGCCATCGGGTTCGAGAGGTGCTCGATGGCGAGACAGAACATGCTCCAGAGCGAGCCGCCGATGGCCCACGCGACGCTGCCCGCGCCGGGAATGAGGTTGAGCGGGAGCAGCACGGCGAGGCCCAACAGCTGCGTGAGCAGCCGCAGCAACGTGTGACCGAGCGAGTGCAACGTGCCGCGAACGGTGCGGGGAAACGAGAACGCGGGCGCGACGAAGTCTCCACAGCGCTCCTCCACGCCCTCGGAGATCGGATCCTGCAGCGGCGCCAGCACGAGGTTCGGCGCCGTGAGCGCGCTGACGAAGTACGTCAAGGCAAAGAAGAGAAACCCGACGATCGACGAGACCCACGTGCGCCACGAGCCCGTGCCGATGAGCGACTCCGCCCACCCGAACGCGCGGGGCCACCAGACGAGCGCGAGGCCCACGAGCACGCCGCTGGTGACGAGGCCCGAGATCAACGACAGCCCAATCAGCTTCGGAGACGACACCATGACCCGCAGGGCGCGAAAGGGCAGGGCGAGGCCACGGAAGAAGTCTCCCAGCCCTGCGCCTGCCGGAAGTTGTGGGGTGACGTCTTTCAAATGGTGAGCACCTGAAGGGGCGAACGTTTATAGAGCCGCGTTCATTGCATGTCGCTCGACGCCCGCCAGACTGAAGTTCAGCCGCTGACCTCGATCGACGCGCTGGTCGAGTCGTTTCGTTCTGCCGAGCGCCGCGACGGCCTTGGCCTCATTGGCCTCGAGCACGAGAAGATCCTCGTTCCCTCGACGGGAGTGCACGCGATTCCGTACGAAGGGCCCGCTGGCGTGGGCGCGCTGCTCGCGGCGTTTCAGGCCGACGGCTGGGAGCCCTATCGGGAAGCGCCGGGCCTGCCGGTCATCGCGCTCACGAAGGGCAAGGTGACGATCTCGCTCGAGCCTGGCGGGCAGTTCGAGCTGTCGGGGGCCCCGCACGCCACCGCTCGGGCCGCGTACGCCGAGAACCAGGAGCACCTCGAGCGCCTGAAGGCGCACACCTCGAAGCTGGGCATTCGGGTCGTGACGCTCGGCTATCGGCCCTTCGACGACCTCGCCTCGATGCCGTGGATGCCGAAGTCCCGCTATGGGGCGATGAAGCAGACGCTCGGCACGCGGGGCACGCACGCGCTCCACATGATGTTGATGACGGCGACCGGCCAGGTCTCGCTCGACTGGCGTGACGAGGCCGACTGCGCGCGCAAGGTGACGGCTTCTGCCCGCATGACGCCCGCCACGGTCGCGCTCTTCGCCAACAGCCCCATCGTCAACGGTGCACCGAGCGGCTTTCAGTCGTTCCGCAGCCGCGTGTGGAACGACGTCGACCCCGCGCGCTGTGGCACGCCGGCCTTCATGGTCGACGGCTCGTTCTCGTATCGCCGCTATGTCGAGTGGGCGCTCGCTGCGCCGCTGCTCTTCTTGCGTCGTGACGGCCAGTACCTCACGCCGAAGCTCACCTTCGGGCAGCTGCTCGACGGAGGGTACGACGGCAAGCCGGCGCTCGAGAGCGACTGGGTCGATCACCTGTCGACGCTCTTCCCCGAGGTACGCATCAAGCGCGTGCTCGAGATTCGCAGCGCCGACGCGAACGACGGGCCGATGACGGGCGCGCTCGGAGCGTTGATGCGCGGGCTGCTCTACGACCGTCAGGCGCTCGACGCGCTGTACGAGGCGACCGACATGACGGTCGAGCAGCACCGGGCGCTCCACCTCGCGGCGCAGCGTGACGGCATGAAGGCGGTGGCCAACGGTCGCTCGGTGAAGGATCTGGCGCGTGACGTCGTGGCGATCGCGAAGGCCGGCTTGCTGCGGCTCGACCCGGCCGACGCGCCGTTGCTGGCGCCGCTCGAGGCCATCGTCGAGCGCGGCGCCTCTCCTGCAGAGTCGGTGCTGCACGCCTTCGAGCGCCGCGCCAACGACTCCGAGTTCGTCTCGAAGTTCGCGCTCTGAAAAAGCGAAACGGCCGCTCCCGGGTGGGAAGCGGCCGTCGATTCGCGAGCCCGGGTTCAGCTCACTTCACCGCGCTCTTCACGCGCTCGAGGTTCCAGCTGTCGGGGCCGTAGCGCCCGAGGATGGTCTTCGTCGCGTCGATGAGGAAGGGGCCTTTGTTGCCCTCCTTCAGCGAGTACGAGCCGACCGGCTTCTCGACGACCAGCTCGGTCGCCTTCTCGCCCTTGAGCACGTTGGTGATGGTGAGCTTCACCGTCTGCGACGCCGTCTTGTAGCCGACGCTCGTCGCACCTGGTTGCGCGTTGGCCGGCTTCGCTGGCGTCGGGCCCGTGGCGAGCACCTCCTTCACCACAGCCTCGACGACCCACGCGGCCTGCGGCATCACTTCTTCGATTGGTTCAGGAGGCTTCGCCATGGCTCACGCTCAGTTCGTGTACATCAGGTTCTGGTACAGCTTGCCGAACTCCGACAGCTTCAGCTTGAAGATACCGTCGTTGGCGCCGTTGCCCGCAGGCTCCGACTCGCCCCACGGGTTGCGCATGATGACGAACTTCTCGGAGCCAACCTGCTCGTAGCCGAGGATCGAGTAGGCGTGGTCGGCGTAGACGCCGGAGTTCGTGTAGCGCGCCTCTTCGCTCTCGCCGTAGGTGCCGGCCGCGACGGGCTGCTTGGCGTCGACGGCCTTCTTGATGGTGTCGAAGACGCGATCGAGGTTGCCCGTCGAGACGTACATGTCCTGGCCGTCCTTGCCGAGCACCGCCTCGAAGACGTTCGAGGAGTGACCGCCATTGCCGATCTCGTTGTAGCTGCCCTTCCACTGGGCGTAGGCCTTCTCGACGAGCGGGAACCAGAGCTCCATCTTCTTGGGGTCGGAGCTGTTGGAGCTGTGGCCGTACAGCGCGCCGCCGTAGCTGCGCACGTAGAGATCGCCGTCGACCTTGATGGCCACGTCCTTGAAACGGCCGCTGGCCCAGTCCTTCTGCTTGAAGGTAACCGTGTACGTGCCGTCGCCGTTGTCCTTGACGAGGTTGTTGATGGCGTCGGGGTTCGCCTTCGCGATCGCCGCCATGGCCGCGGGGAAGTAG
Organism: Archangium sp.; assembly: GCA_016793585.1. Next base: position 1,422 of record JAEUJR010000798.1, on the reverse strand, counting down.
CAGTCGCCGATCTGCCCCTGCTGCACGTCTTCGGGCTTGGCGCCGTCGATGAAGAGCGGGCCCGTGAAGTTGGTCTTCGAGAAGCGGGGCTTGCCGGCGCCGTCGAGCTCGTCCTTGTGGAGCGCCGGGTCGGGGATGAGGTCGGTCGTCGAGGCCGTGCCGCCGGGAACCGTGACGTTGCCGACGGTCTCGGTGAAGGCCGTGTTGTTCACGCCATCGCTCGCAGCGACGGCGAACGAGTCACCGGGCTTGCCGTTGAGCTTGAAGCCGTCGGGGAAGCCGCCGGTCTCGGTGATGGTGACCCGCGCCTTCTCACCGGTGCGCTTGTTGGTGAACTCGAGCTGCGCGCCGGGCTCTGAGACCTGGCGGCTGGCGTTGATGTTGGTGACCGAGACCTTCCCGCCGCCAGCGTCGGTCATGCCGATGCGGAAGAGGGCGACGGTGGCGTTGCTGGTGTCCTTCGCGGCGATGCCCGTGGCCTTCACGGTGAGCCAGTCGGAGGTGCTGCCGTCGGCGTAGCGGGCGCGCATGCGAATGAGATCGCCTTCACGCATCGCCTGATCGCCGGTCAGCTTGGCCATGTTGAACTGGCCGTTGGCGTCGGCCTTGCCGATGACCGAGGTGTCGTCCATGTGCAGACGGCCGCCGGGCGCGGTCGAGATGTTGATCGCCTCGATGGTCGCGCCGGCCTTGGTGGTACCCGTGAGGCCGTTCTTCTGATCGCCAGTGACCGAGAGGCCCGTCGTGGCGGGGGGCGGCGGAGGAGGCGGCTGCGGGCTGGTGCGATCGAGCACCGCCTCGAGGAACTGCTTCGCCGACGGGTCGAGCGGAACCGTGCCCTGATCGAGAATGGCGGCGAGGTCTTTCTTCTCGTTCGCCGTCATGCCGCCCTTGACGAGGGCGATCTGCGCGTCACGCGACACGCCGGGCTTCGCGAGCTCGGTGGCGATCTTGCTGGCCGACCAGCCGCGGTTGCCGTCGCCCACGAGCGCCACCAGCTGCAGCACCTGCTCCTGACCCAGCTTCAGGTTCGGGTTGGTGCGCTTCTGCGCTTCGAAGTTCGTGTACAGCGAGCCCAGCTTCGTGTCGTTGAAACGAATCGGCATGGCGAAGGTCCCTTTGGGAAACGGAAAAGCGCGGCGATGAAAGCAGAGGAGCGAAGGTGAGGTGAGAAAAGCTCGAAGAAATGATGTGCCTACATTGTCGGACAGAGGCCTACGCTGGTTGCGAAGGACTCGGTTCTGGCTGTCATTTCAGCCGGTTGCGGCCACCAAAAAGCCATAGGTGGCTCGCAGTGGGTGTGGCAGCTTCCAGTGCCCATGAACGTCAAACGCGACGCCTCGGTGGCCACTTTCCTTCGCAGCGTGCCGGTCTTCCACGATCTGAAGGGAGCGAGCCTCGACATCCTCTTCGACTTCCTCG
>JAEUJR010000777.1 GCA_016793585.1 Archangium sp. | reverse complement strand
CGGGTGCTTCGCGAGCAGCGGCTGCACCTTCGCGTCGAGGTGCGACTCGGGCACGCCCATGGTCTTGAGCACGCGCAGCTTCGTGACGCTCGAGCGCTTCGACAGCGCCGCCAGTCTGGGGACGACGAAGGTCGCGACGAGGTGCCGGTACTCCCGCGGCACGCCAGGCACGAAGAAGAAGGTGCAGCCCCCACGTTGCTGAACGATGAGCGGCGCCGAGCCTTCGTCGTTGAGCACGGCCTCGCTGCCGAGGGGGATTCGTGCCTGTCGCCGGTTGTTCTCGGTGAGCGCGATGCCGCGTTTCTCGAAGCGCGCGCGAATGTGCGCCATCACGCGTTCGTCTTCGACCAGCTCGACCTTCGCCGCCTCGGCCGCGCACTCGATGGTGATGTCGTCGGTGGTTGGGCCCAGGCCTCCCGAGACCAGCACCACGTCGCAGCGGGCCGCCAGCGTGTCGAGCACCTCGACCAGGTCGGCGCGCACGTCACCCACCACCGTCGAGCGCCGCACCGTCAGCCCGCACTGCTCGAGCAACAGCGTCTGGAAGAAGCGGCTGTTGGTGTCCGAGGTGAGGCCGGTCAGCAGCTCGTCGCCGGTGCAGAGCGTCTCGATTCGCAAAGACACTCCGCTCAGAGCACTTCCTGCTCGTCGACGTCGTCGGGCGAGTCGTCTTCGTCGTCGTCGTCGATGACCGCGGCCAGCGCCTCGGCCTTCTTGGCGACGAGGTGTTTGCGCAGCAGCACGACCGACTCGACGAGGCCCGAGACCAGGTCGAGGAAGAAGTAGGCGACGATGACCGAGGCCGGGTGAATGCGCGTCGCGATGAAGACGCCGCCCGCGAGAATGAAGAAGAGCACCAGCATCGACTTCTTCGAGAGCTTGAGGTCCTTGAACGTGCGGTAGCGCACGGTCGAGACCATCAGCAGCGCCAGGAAGACGACCACGCCGAACACCGGCCACTGCGCCTCGGTGGGCAAGGTGCCACCGCGCGCCGCCTGCCAGGCGATCACCATCGAGACCAGCCCGCACGCCGCGAAGGGAATCGGCATGCCGACGAAGAAGCTCGAGGCGCCGCCGTGCGGAGACCGAATCGCGAGCACGTTGAAGCGGGCGAGGCGAAGCGCACCACATGCGGCGAAGAGGAACGCCCCGAAGAGGCCGACGATGCCGAGCGGCTGCAACGCCCACTTGAAGACGAGCAGGGCAGGGGCCGCGCCGAAGGTGACGACGTCGGCCAGCGAGTCGAGCTCTTGCCCGAAGAGGCTCTGCGTCTTGGTGAGGCGCGCCACGCGGCCGTCGAAGCCGTCGAAGAAGATGCCGAAGAAGATCGCGAGCGCTGCCTGATACAGCTGCGTGGGCCCTGCCTCTCCAGTACACAGCGTCATCGCGTAGAAGCCGCAGAAGATGGACGACACCGTGAAGAGGTTCGGCAGGACGAACATCAGGTCGCGCAGCTTCATGCCGGGAGCACCATACCAGCCCCCGCCGCCATGACGACGCTGCTGATCATCGCCGCCCTCGCGGCCCTGTTGACGTCGTGGGTGACGCTCACCCGGGTCTGGTACCACCTTGGCGACCGGCCCCGCCTGCTTCGCGTGACGACGGCCGATGGGTGGTCGCTCTCGCTCTGGTACCGCGCGCCCCTCGAGCAACGGTTCGCCCAGCCCGTCGTGCTGTGCCATGGCCTGGGAAACAACCACGTGTTCTTCGAATTCCGCGGGCGCTCGCACCTCGCTCGCGTGCTCGCAGACGCCGGGTTTCAGGTCTTCACCGTCGACTGTCGTGGTGCGGGGCGGTCGCGTGCGCCCGAGCCGGCCTTTGCCGAAGCCACCATCGACGACCACATCGATCTCGACGTGCCCGCGATTCTCGATGCCATCGAAGCCGAGACCGGCCAGTCGAAGGTGCTGTGGGTCGGGCACTCGCTCGGCGGCGTCATCGGCGTGCTGGCGTCGGCGAGACAGGCGCGCGGCCGGCTGCGGGCGCTCGTCACCATCGGCAGCCCGCTCTTCTTCGCTCCACGCACGCTGTTCCTGCGAGCGTTGAAGCTGGGCCAGACGTTCGCTCCGGCGGGCGCGTTCCCCGCGAGAGTGCTCTCGACGATGTTCGCGCCGATCGCCGGCTGGTTCCCCGCGCCGGCCATCGCGCACGTGACGGCGCGGGTCGACAACATCGACGGAGCCGACCAGCGCGTGCTGCTCGCGAACGTGTTCGCCGATCTCTGGCGAGGCGTGCTGGCACAGCTCGAGACCTGGGTGCGCACGGGGCTGCTCACCAACGCGAACGACGGCAGCGACTTGCGAACCCCGGCGCTCCAGGTGCGCGACGTGCCCACGCTCATCATCGGGGGAAGCGTCGATCAGCTCGCGCCGGTCGCCGTCTCGCGGCAGTTCTTCGACGAGGCGCAGGCGACCCAGAAGCAGCTCGTGCTGGTGGGCAAGCCGTACGGTCACCAGCGCGACTACGGCCATGGCGATCTCGTCGTCGGCAAACACGCAGACACCGACGTCTACCCGGCGATCGTCGAGTTCCTCTCGAAGCACGCGACCACCGTTTGAAGCGGGGCTCCTCGACCCGCTGGGCGTGACGCTCGCCGAAGCAGCGGCTTCGAGCGTTTGCGCGAGGCCATCCGGTCTGCCTCGAGGTGGGACCTGCAAGAGCGCTCCGACGCAGTCTCATTCGCTCTCGGCCGGGTCGCAGAGCCGCTGGCGAACTACTTCGCCTTCGGCTGCTCGAGACAGCGCAGCCGGGGCAGCACCGTTCCTTCGTCGACCGCGCCGACCGTCACGAACGAGCCCGACGCACAGTCGGCCCAGACCGAGACGTCGCCGCCCTGCGCCGAGAGCGACTTCACGTCGATGAGCCCGTCTTCTGGCGCCGCGATGGAGGGGCCGCGACTCGCGCGCGAGGTGATGGACTCGGCGAAGAGCATGCTCTTGCGCTCCACGACGACGGCGCCGAAGCCTGAGCTGCGCACGTCGATTCGTTTCGCGACCACCTTCGCCACGCTCGACGCGTAGACGCCCGCGCCGTCGAGGGTGTCGGCCTCGAGTGAACCCAGCTCGACCTCGGCGTCACGCACCTGAAGGCCGTCGCCAGAGAGGAGCGCCCCATCGGGGCCGGGCTCGCCTCGCAGGTCGCGCACCACCAGCCTGCCAATGCGCGCCTTCCCCTTTCGAACGAGCAGCCCCGACGCGAGGGTGTTCATGACGGTGAGCGTCCTCACGTCGCTGTCGGCGTCGAGCAGCTGCACGCCTCCGCCCGAGCCGGCCCGTTCGATGACGACGTCGTCGAGCGTCGGCTTCGAGCTCACGAACGAGGCGCCGCAGAAGCGTGCGCCCCGAAGCCTCGCGTGTCGAAGCTCGACGGTGCTCTTCAGGGCGAGCGCCGCGTACTCGAAGCCGGTGACGTCGAGGTTCGAGAGCACGCCGTTCGCGCTCGAGACCGAGATGGCCGTGCGCAGACCGCCCGACGCGTCGAGGCCGTCGAGCTCGAGCGCGCCGCGCAGCACCTGCACCACCGAAGCGGCGCCCACGCTCGTCACCCTCGAGAGCCGCACCGCCGAGTCTGCCGCGCGCACGCCGAACGCGAGCGGCCCGTCGAGCTTCGCGCCCGAGATCGTCACCGAGGCGTTGATGGCCTCGACGCCGACGGTGTCGAGCCGCGACGCGACCTCGATCGCCCTGGCTTCGGCGCCGGCGTCGAGCACCTGCAACGCCGCCACGCGATGGCCCGAGAACTTCACCTCGTCGAGCGAGAGCGGCGCGGTCGCTAGCACGCCCACGGCGCCGCCCTGAATCGAGAGGTGTTTGAGCTGCAACGGCGCCCTCGCGGTGACGACGGTGCCCGTACCTTCGAGGTAGAGCACCGCTTCGCCGTGGCCCTCGAGGCTGGTGCCTGCGGGGAACGAGAACGGCCCTGCGTAGAGGCCGCTTCGCACGTGCACCCGCGCCGCTTCCTGCAGCACCGGCATCACCTTCAGCGCCGCCTCGACCCCGCCATCACCACCTTCGCGCGCGAAGGCGTCGACCCAGAGCTCGTGCGGCGCCGACGGGAGCAGGGGCTGCACCGGCGCGCGCACACACCCGACCACCAGGAGCGCTCCCATGAGCGCGATCGCGAGACGATCGATCGTTGCGGCGCGGCGATCAGGAATGTGCCATGAGGCCGTGCGGCTCCGAGGGGTTGACGGCACGTCGTGATCCGACCCGGGAGTTGTCTGATCAGACATGAATTTCTGTGTACAGTGATTCTGTATGTGATTGACCTCGTTGATCTTCCTCTGATACTTCCGCGCCCCTCGCAGCGGCGGCTGCGACTCGGGAGGGAGCACATGACGAAGGCAGAGCTGGTCGAGGCTGTGGCGCAGCAGACGCGGTTGACCAAGAAGGACGCGGCCCACTTGATGGACGTGGTCTTCGACAACATCGGCAAGGCCGTGAAGGCCGATGCGCGGTTCAGCTACCCCGGCTTCGGCACGTGGAGCATTCGCACGCGCAAGGCCCG
>JAEUJR010000733.1 GCA_016793585.1 Archangium sp. | reverse complement strand
CTCGCCCTCGAGGCACATGATGACGACGGGGCCCGACGTCATGAAGCCGACGAGGTCCTTGAAGAAGGGGCGCTCCTTGTGAACCGCGTAGAAGCCCTCGGCCTCGTGACGGGCGAGCTGCTGCAGGCGAATCGCGATGGGGGTCAGGCCCGCATCTTCGAAGCGGGTGATGATCTTGCCGATCACGCCCTTCTCGAGGGCGTCAGGCTTGAGGATGGACAGGGTGCGTTCGATGGCCATGGAGGACTCCGGAAAAACGTGAGGGTTGCGCGCGCCGGGTACACCGCACGGTGGGCCGACGCAACCTCAAAGGGCGCGGCGCCGCCCGAGTCAATCACCCCGCGCGGGCGTTGCAGGCAACTCTGCCTGCAGGCAATCTTGCCAGCACTTCATGTTCTTCTCGAGCACGCCCGCCACCGCTGACGCCTTCTTCGACCGCCAGCAGCAGCTGACGCAGCTCGAGGGCGCGGTGAAGCGGCTGGTGCGCGGGGCGCCACAGTGGGTCGCCATTCTCGGCAGCCGCAAGGTGGGCAAGACGAGCCTGATGCTCGAGCTGCAACGCCGGGTGGCCTCGCCGCGCCTGCGCTTCGTGGTGCTCGACTCGTTCGAAGAGCACCCGCTGAGCTTCGAGGTGTTTCGCCGGCTCGCGCTGCGCACCCTCGACGCGTTCTTCGCCGACGAGCTGGGCGTCTCGCTGCTCGCGCTCAGCCGCACGCCCTCGGCCTACCGCGCGGTGTGGACCGACTCGAAGGCCTGGCAGGGGTTGGATCGTGGGCTGCGCGCCGAGATTCTCGACGTCGCCGAGCGCAAGGCCGACGAGAAGCTGGCCGAGTTCGCGCTGGGCCTCGCCGATCGCCTCGCGACCGCCCTGAAGGTGCACTGCGTCGTCGCGTGGGACGAGTTTCAGGAGATCGGCCGCCTCGACTCGAGCCGCGCGACGGGCGTCTTGCCGCTCGCGCGCGCCCTCTGGCAGCGCCACAAACGCACCACGTACTTCGTCTCGGGCTCCGAGCGCGCCCTGCTCCGCCGACTCGTCGAGGCGCGAGACTCGCCCTTCTTCCAGCACTTCAGCCTGATGGAGCTGGGCCCCATGGGTCTCGACGACGCGGTGGCCCTGCTCTTGCGCAACGCGAAGCCAGCGCGTGGGTTCGGCGTCGCCCTCGCCCGCCGCCTCGCCGAGCTGCTCGGTGGCCAGCCCTTCTATCTGCAGGTCGTGGGTGAAGCGCTGATGCAGGCCCAGCCGCCCTTCGACGAAGCCACCGTGCGCACGGTGCTGGCCGACGTGCTGTTCAGCCGCACGGGCCGGCTCTCGCTCTTCTTCGAGCGTGAATTCCAGCGGGTGGTGGGTCAGGCGTCGACGCTCGCCGCGACGCTCGACGCGCTGGCCGACGGGCCAAAGCGGCCGACCGACGTGGCGAAACACATCGGCGCATCGACGGGCTCGGTCGCGCGCTACCTCGAACGACTCGGCGATCTCGCAGTGCGACGGGCCGATGGCCTGTACGAGCTGCCTGACCCGACGTTCGCCCTGTGGCTGAGGTGGCGCAGACCGGGCGGCTCCGTGGTGCCGATGTCGGTGATTGGTGACGAGGCCGAGCTCGCGGTCGCCGAGCGCCTGGCCGAGATGGGCTTCGAGCTCGTCTACCAGTCGCGGGCGTCACGGGGCGCGTTCGATCTCTTCGCGGCGCGGGGCGCAACGCTGCTGGGTGTTCAGGTGAAGCGCTCTCCCCTGCCCCTGCGATGGTCGAAGGCTGCGTGGCAACGCATGGAGGCAGACGCCACCCGGTTCGGCTGGCGCTGGTGCGTCGCGCAGGTGGGCCCGAAGAACGAGCTCATGTTCCTCGACCCGAACCGCGCGCGCTCGGGCAAACAGGTGACGCTCGATCAGAAGGCCGAACTCACCAACGTGCTCGCGTGGCTGTCGGCGAAGCCCTGACAAGAGCGCCTTCGATGGCACGAAGGCGAGCGTCACAGTGTCGGGCCTGCGCGACGCGAACGGGGTGGCGGTCTCGAAAGATGGGCCGGAGCCCGCTCGCGTTCTCCCCTGACGGATCGAGTGGCGCGCTCACGCAGCGGGGCCGCGCTGACGTGTGCGTGAACTGGAGTGTGCGACGACCAGTGGCCACCTCATCGCCGGTGAGCGGCGCTGGCAGCGGGCCGAACCACAGCTCCAGGCCGCCCCTGGGGGCTCGCCACACGAGCACCAACTGGAGTGCCCCCCCCGAAGCACGCGCAGGCAGTTCTGCCTGCAGGCAACTCTGCCTGCACTTCAGCTCACTGGCGACGGCTCGCTCATCAGCGCGAAGAACACGACCCCCGCGCCGTCGGCGAGCTCAGCGCGAAACACCCCGCGCGCTCCGAGCTGCACGACGATCGACCCGGCGATGGCCCACGCGAAGCCCTCGTCGCAGTGGAACTCCGAGCGCCACAGCGCCGACAGACCGGGCTGCGTCACCTCGGGCGCGCAGATGCGCTTCACCCGCTCGACGGTCTGAGGTTGCCGCTGCTCGTACGCCCAGCCCCACGCCCAGGTGAAGGCATCGGGGAAGTACTGCGCGATCACCTGCACGGGAGCGCTCAGCGCCGGCCCCTCGGCCTGCTGCAGCGTCAGCACGCCTGCTGCGGGATCGAACGAGAACCCGACCGTGCGCCGCAGCTTCGCCTCGAGCCCCACCTGCAGATCGTGGAACGCCCGCTGCGAGCCGTGAATCAGCTCGAAGAGCGCGTCGGTCATCAGCAACGAGTCGAGGTGCTCCTTCTGCAGCCGCGTGAACCACGCCTGCTGTCGATCGCCCTGAAGCAGCCGCCAGTCGGCGAAGTCGGCCGTGCGCTGCACCACGATGCTGCCTGGCTCCCAGCGCCCCTTCAGGTGCTCTGCCAGCTCGGCCACGCCCTCTGCCAGCCGCTGCGCCTCGGCGCGTGGGTCGATGTTCAGCTCTGGCTTGGGCTTCGGCGCCTTCGAACCTTCTCCGCGCGTCTCGAGCTCGGTCAGCTTGAGCCCATTTCCACTGCGAACGAACTTCAGCTCGACGGCGGTCCACCCACCGGGAGCGAGCACCATGACGCTGTCGTGGAGCGTCTGAATCAGCGGCGTGAGCGACTCGGCCATCGTGCGCCGCCCTCTATCGCCGTCGGCGTCACGAAGTCACCCACTCGCGATGCGGAGGCTTCGCGTCAGGGGCAGCTGACTGGCTTGACGTCCCATTCGCGGCGCGGCCCTGACGCCCCCTCGAGCACCACGTGGTACGACTGCCCGGCCGCGGGGTCCCACCCCATGCGCACGAGCGTGACCGCAGCGAGCCGCCCATAGCTGCCCTGCATGACGTCGACGCGCACCGGCAGCGCCGCGTTGTCCGAGAGCCGTGTCACCGTCGCCGTCGGCATCGACTGGGGAATGTCTCCGTGAACCGACCACGTCCAGCGGGTGACCGACTCAGGCGAGAAGCCAGCCGGTGGAAACGAGAACCAGGCGGGGTTTGGGCCGGAGTTGCCTCCACCGAAGACCGCCGAGCACGACGCGGAGCCGTAGTTGTTCCCGCCCCGGTAGAAGCCAATGCCGACGTCATCCAGGAAGGGGTACAGAAACCAGCGCCGATGGCCGAACGTCGTGTCGTTGCCCCAGTCGATCATCCACTGATCGATCGCGTCGGCCGCGTTTGCGCTGCCCCAGGCGATGTTGCTCGAGCCGGCTCCGCCTGCGCCGGTGGGCGAGTAGCAGGTTGCGGTCGCTGGCGGGAAATGCGCCGCCGGACCAGCCGGGTTCCACGCCGAGATCACGCTGCACGCCTGCGCCGCGGCGTTCTGAGTCGGCTCGTCGTGCACCGGCCCGAGCCCCGCGAGCCAGCGATGAAAGTTGAGCCGCGCGAGCGCGTCGTCGATGGCCGGCCTCGTCAGCGCGCCGACGTCACACATGCCAGCGCCGGGCACGAAGTCCATGCCCGTCACGCGGCTGCGGTAGCCCTCGACGTAGGCGGCACAGACCTGCGCCTGCGATCGCAGCGCCGGCACGCCAGGGTCGCCGGGCAGGCACGTGCCACCGTCACTCACGAAGCCGGGGTTGCACTCGCACCGCACTGGGTTCGGCGTGCACACCGAGTTCGGGCCGCAGCGCACCGCCGCGCACGGGTCGATCAGTCCTGCGTCGATCGGCCCGGCGTCTCTCGACATCGAGCCCGCGTCGCTCACCGCAGCGCCGCCACCGCTCGCCACGAACCCGCCAGCCATGCCGCCGCCCTGCCCGCCTGCAGTTGCAACCCCGCCACCGCTCGCGCCAGCGTCTTCGACGACGAGCCCTGCCCGATCATCGATCGAGCTCTCGGCGACGCCCATGCACCCGGCGCTGATCGAGATCACGGTCACCCAGGCTGCCCGCATCATGCAGAGTCATCGGAGGAACCTGTTTTCTGGATTGTTCTTCTCGAAACGTGGGAACCCGACTGTCTCCGTCTCTTGACGCCTGTGCGGGGCTGCTCTCTGAAGCCACTCCATGCTCCCCATCGCCGACGTCGCTCGCCGTCTCGATCTCACCGCTGACGATCTTCTTTTTCACGGGCCGCACCTCGCGAAGCTGTCGTGGAAGACGATGGCGAAGCTGAAAGAGAAGCAGAGCCGCGGAAAGCTCGTGCTGGTCTCGGCGATGACGCCCACGAAGTACGGAGAGGGCAAGACGACCACCACCATCGGCCTCGTGCAGGGCCTCGTTCGCAAGGGCGCCAGGGCGATGGCAGCGCTGCGTGAACCGTCGCTCGGGCCCGTCTTCGGCGCGAAGGGTGGTGGCACCGGTGGAGGCCAGGCGACGCTCGAGCCGAGCGCGCGCATCAACCTGCACTGCACGGGCGATCTCCACGCGATCACCGCGGCCAACAACCTGCTCGCCGCCCTCGTCGACAACGCGATCAACTTCGATCAGAAACGCTTCAAGCAGGTGACGTGGAAGCGCTGCATCGACATGAACGATCGCTTCCTGCGCAACACCGTCATCGGACTCGGAGGCACCGCCAACGGCGTTCCCCGCGAAGACGGCTTCGACATCACCGCAGCCTCAGAGGTGATGGCGACGCTCTGTCTCGCCGACGGCGTCGCCGATCTGAAGAAGCGCCTCGCGCGGCTGATCGTCGGCGTCGGAATGGACGGCAAGCCGATCACCGCGGGCGACCTGAACGCGCACGGCTCGATGGCGGCGCTGCTCGGCGATGCGCTGTTGCCCAACCTCGCGCAGACGACCGAGGGTGTTCCCGCGCTGGTGCACGGCGGCCCGTTCGCGAACATCGCCCACGGCTGCAACTCGGTGATGGCGACCCGCGCGGCGCTCTCACTGGCAGACATCGTCGTCACCGAAGCCGGCTTCGCCTTCGATCTCGGCGGCGAGAAGTTCCTCGATCTCAAGTGCCGCATGTCGGGCCTCTTCCCCCACGCGGTGGTGCTCGTCGTCACCGCGCGCGCGCTGCGCTTTCATGGCGGAGACCAGCCGGGGCTCGCGAGCATCGAGAAGGGCTTCGCCAACGTCGCCAGGCACATTCGGTCGATCAAGAGCTTCGGCCTCACGCCGATCATCTCGCTGAACGTCTTCGCGCAAGACACCGAAGAAGAGCTCGCGCTGGTCGAGAAGCTCGTGCGCGGCGAAGGCGTGAAGGTGTCTCGCAACGAGGGCTACCTCAAGGGCGGCTCGGGCTCGGAGGGCATCGCCAGCCTCGTCATCGAGGCGCTGCAGGGGCCCGCGCCGAAGCCGCAGTTCACCTACGCCGACGACGCGCCCTTCGAAGAGAAGGTGCGCGCGATCGCCCGCACGATCTACGGCGCGAAAGACATCGAGCTGTCGGCCGACGCGAAGAAAGATCTCGCCCGGCTGACGAGCTGGGGGCTTGGCGGTCTTCCCGTCTGCATGGCCAAGACGCACCTGTCGTTCTCTGACGACCCGACGAAACAGGGCGCTCCCGAAGGCTTCACCGTCACCGTTCGCAACGTGCGCGCGTCGGCCGGAGCCGGCTTTCTGCTCGCGTTGACCGGCGAGATCCTCACCATGCCCGGGCTCCCCAAAGTTCCCGCGGCCTACAACCTCGATCTCACCGAGGCCGGCGAGGTCACAGGAGTTCAGTGATCACGAGCGGTTGCGCGTGTCTGCCACGAGTGGACAACTTCTCACTCAATTCCTGAGAGAATCCACCATCTTCACTCTTCCGGAAAACCGACCATGACCGACCCCATCTCCCGCCGCGTCGCGAACACTGCCTCCCGCTTCAACGCCGGAACCAAATCGATGGGCGCCCCCACGCCGATCGGCAAGCAGAACGCCTCGGTGGGCTCGGTCTCGGTGCAGAAGGAGAAGGGCTGGGAGTTCGGGGCGAACAAGAAGAACCCCAACCGCACCGACATCACTCGCACGACCACCACCGACAGCGAGACGGTGACGAAGAAGTCGAAGCAGTACTCGAAGGGCAAGGAGCAGGAGCTGCACCAGGGCTCGGGCACGGAACAAACGCAGAAGCCGGGCATGTACAAAGAGCTGCGCGCCGAGCCCATCTACAACAAGGAGTTCGGCACCGTCGGCGCCGACGGCAAGACGCGCATCGCGGGCGCTGGCGATCTCTCGGCCCCCACCAAGCACGATCTGGGCAACGGCGTCACCGCCGAGACGTACGCCAACGGCCCCTCGTTCGAGATGACGGGCGGCATGTCGGCTCGCAAGAACGGCTGGGGCCTCGACGTCGACGTCAACCTCAAGGTCGACGCGAACCTGCTCAAGGCCGGCGCCTCGATCGAGCGCGAGTTCAAGGTGAAGGTGAACGGCGAAGACGTCTCGGTGAAGGTGAAGCTCGGCGCCGATGCGCAGGTGGGCATCAACGGCGAAGTGAAGCTGCGCCTGCACGTCGGCAAAGACGGCGTCTCGCTCCAGGCTGGCGCCGAAGGCTTCGCTGGTGCGCGTGGGTCGCTCTCGGGCTCGCTCGAGCTCAAGGTGAACGACAAGAAGGTGCTCGGCGGCGAGCTGAAGCTGACGGCGGCTGCGGGCGCCATGGCTGGCGCCGAGTTCGAAGCCGGTCACGGCAAGTTCAAGGCGAAGGCGTACGCGGCGGTCGGCGTGGGCATGGGCGTCGAGCTGACGGGCACCTACGCGGGCATGCAGATGGCCAAGGCGGCTGGCGGCCTGGCCCTGCCGGGTCACCAGGGCTGGTAACGCGGCTGACGTTCTCCATCACGTTCGCTAAGCGCCGATTTCACCGAAGGAATTCACGTTGACCGACGGGTGACGCGTCCCTATACAACGGCGCGTTCTACGTAGCCCCCCGCCCGGAGCTTCCACCACGTGAGCACCTTCGCGCTGGACCAGATTCAGAACCAGCTGCCTGAGGCCCTCGTCGAGCGATATGTCGATCGCGCCGGCGATGCCTGGGGCGTCATCAAACCCGATCAGATTCCGCACGTCGCGAAGCTGCTCAAAGAGCGACTCGGGTTTCGCATGTTCATCTCGATGGACGGCGTCGATCGCCTGCACCTGCCCCCAGAGGAGCAGGACCCGCGCTTCGAGGTCGTCTACTTCCTGCGCAACGTCGAGCGAAACGAGCTCGCGCGCCTGAAGGTTCGCGTCAACGAAGGCGTCGAGGTGCACTCGATTCGTTCGGTGTTTCAGGGCGCGAACTGGGCCGAGCGCTTCGTGTGGGACTTCTACGGCGTGCCCTTCAAGGGCCACGGCGACCTGCGCCGCATGCTCACGTACGAAGAGTTCAAGGGTCACGCGCTCCGCAAGGACTACCCGCTGCGCGGCCGCCAGGGCCTCATTCCCGAGCGCCCCATCAAGGACATCTTCCGCGGCCCCGGCACCAACGGCGTCGCTGAGTAAGCCCTCTTCGACCTTCATCGAGAACCTCACATGGCCTCTGCTGACGACCAGTACGATCCGACTCCCAGCGACGACGAGCTCGAAGCCCACCTGCAGACGCGGAACATGGTGGTCAACCTCGGGCCTTCGCACCCCGCGACGCACGGCACCGTCCGCCTGCGCATCGAGCTCGACGGCGAGACGATCGTCTCGATGGATCCCGAGATCGGATTCCTGCACCGCGGCTTCCAGAAGAGCTGCGAGAACGTCACGTGGACGCAGGTGCTCCCGTACACGGACCGCCTCGACTACGTCGCCTCGCTCGCGAACAACTTCGGCTACCTCTCGGCCGTCGAGTCGTTGATGGGTATCGAGATTCCCGAGCGCGCCAAGTACATCCGCGTGATCGGCGCCGAGCTGCACCGCATCGCCAGCCACCTCACCACCATCGGCGCGTCGGGCCTCGAGTTCGGCGGCTTCTCGGCCTTCCTCTACGCCATCGAAGCGCGCGAGCTGCTCACCGATCGCGTGACCGAGCTGACCGGCGCCCGCCTCACCACCAGCTACGGTCGCATCGGCGGCATGAACCGCGATCTGCCCGCGGGCTGGGAAGAGAAG
>JAEUJR010000636.1 GCA_016793585.1 Archangium sp. | reverse complement strand
TGGCGCGGCTGGGTGGGTGCTTCGACGCCGAGTGACGCGTCGACGCGCGCGACCATCGCCTCGACGCCCGGCTCGTTGGTGAGGTCGAGCATCACGTGAGGCGGGCGGGAGTGGCCCCACTGGTCGATGGGCATCTTCCAGAACAGCGCCACCGTCTTCGCGCCCACCGCCACCGAGAGATGCATCGGGCCCGTGTTGTTGCAGACGACGACCCGCGCCTTCGCCATCAGCGCCGCGAGCTCGTCGAGTGAGGTGGGGGGCGCGAGCACGCCGGCTCCAGCTGCGAGCACCTCTTTCGCGAGCGCTTCTTCGCCCGGCCCCCACGTCACGATGGCGGTGAGGCCCTTCTTCGCCAGCGCCTGCGTCACGCCAGAGAAGACCGGCGTCGGCACGCGGCGCTCTCCGAGGCGGCCGCCGGGGTTGACGACGGCGAACGCGCCCGTGGCGCTGATCAGCTGCTCGATGGCAGGCGTCGAGCGCGGCGTTCGAAAACACATGGCGCCCGCAGGCGACGGGAGCAGCGGCGACAGCAGGTGCAGGCGCTGCTCGACCTCGTTGCGCGTGTCGGTGCGCGCGGTGACCGCGACGTCCATCAACACCTTGGCAGCGCCTTGCGCGGGGCCCACCACGCACCCGTCGACCCCGATGCGCCGCGAGACGAGCGCCGGCGTGCCCGAGTACTCGACCCAGCTCGCCGCGTTCACCACCACCGCGTCACGGGCGAGGGCCTGCAGCGCCGAGAGCGCTTTCGAGCCACGCCACAACCACGCGCGGTCGAAGACATGCAGGCCCGTGAGCCCGGGCAGGCCGTCGAGCACGCGCGCGCACTTCGGGTGAACGACGAGGTGCACCTCGTGGGTCTTCGAGAGCGCCTGCACCAGGGGCGTCGTCAGCAGCGCCTCGCCGACGCGGTTGTCGATGCGCACGATGACGACGCGCTTCGAGGTCGACAGCAGCGCCTGGCGTGCGTGTCTTCCCGGCCGCCACCACAGCAGGGCGAGGAGCCAGCCGATGAGGTGGCGAAGGAAGACCTCGATGCGGTGGAGCATCACGTCACGACGTCGGCGACTTGCCGAACCAGCTCCACGGCCAGCCGGGCGAGTTGTACGCGTCGGCCGGAATGTTCGCCTTGAGCTCCTCGTGCAGCTTCGGCAGCTCGCTCCAGTGCACGCCCGGGCGCGTGTGGTGCGCCGTGTGGTACCCGAGGTTGCCCGTCCACCAGTTGTAGAACGGCTGGAGGATGTTGTTCGACGCGACCGAGTGCGAGGCCGTGCTGCGGCCGGCGTGGTGCGCGTACGTCGCCCAGGCCGTGCCGAAGAGCGTGAAGAAGGGCGTGAGCACGAAGAGGAAGAGCCCCGGAATCGGCCGGTACGCGACGAGCGCGGCCATGATGGCGAGGGTGAGCAGGCTCATCCACGTGAGGGTGAAGCGCAGCTTCGGGTACTTCGCGCCCACCTGCCACGCGCGCGGGTACGCCGTCAGCGTCACGTTCAGCGAGTACTCGAACTCGCCCATCTTGGTGCCGTCGTCACGCTGCCACCGCGACTCGTCGAGCTTCTGGTCGAGGTAGTGCAGGTGGTGGCCGACCGAGTGGTGCAGCACCCACGCGTGACTGAAGGCGCCGGTCTGCAGGCCGTACACGAGCTCGAGCAGCCGGTTGAGCAGCTCGGAGTTGAACGTCGGCACGTGCTGGTGGTGGTGGTTGAAGGCGCACGCCGGGGCTTTGAGGAAGATGCCCACCGTCGCGTAGACGAGCAGCACGAGCGGGTTGTCGATGAAGAGGTACGCGCACAGGTCGATGGCGAAGTGCGTGACGAAGGCAGCGACGCGCGGCCGGTCGGCGGCGTAACGAAAGACTGACATGCGCTTCGACGGTACCGCGGCGCTCCCGACGTCGGTGGCGATTCCTTCAGGCGACACGTTCACGATGACTTCTCCAGATGCACGATGACTTCTCCGGTCAGAAACGGTGCCTTCTGACCGAGCCACCGCGAGAACTTCCAGAACCACTGCCAGTCTTCGAGCGGCACCCACTGCCGCGCGGAGAAGAAGCGAAAACCCCACACTCGTGTCATCGGCGCGTCACGGAAGAACGCGCGGAGCGAGCGCATCGAGAAGAAGAGGCAGTGGGCTCGCGGCTTGCGCCCGAAGAGGCGGTACTTGAGCCGCGCCAGGGCCGCGAGCCACCCGAAGTGCATCGGCACGCCGATGAGCAGGTGCCCGCCCGGCTTGACGACCCGCAACCAATCACGCCACGCGTCATGCGCGTTCTCGAGGTGCTCGAGCACGTGGCTGGCGATGACGACGTCGTAGGTGCCTTCGGCCATCGGCAGCGGCTGCTTCTCGAGGTCGACGCCCTCGATGATGGTGCCGTAGCCGGCCTTGCGGCACGCCTCGATGTAGCGCGGCACGACCTCGACGGCCGACCACTCGGCCTGACCCGCGAGCGCGTCGACGAACTTCTTGGCGTCGCCGTTGCCCGGGCCGATGTCGAGAATCTGCAGCGGTGCGCTGGAGCGCTTCATCGCCTCGGCCACCACCGGCACCAGCTCGTGGTAGCGCGCTTGATAGAGCTCGTAGCGGCGGTAGGCCGGTACGACTCCGAAGGCGAGCTGGTCCTGGGTGGTCTTGATCATCGAGCGACGGCGGCGCCTGTAGCCGGGTGAGCCCGTACGCACAACCCGGCTCTGTCGTTCTCAGCGCCCTCGAACGAACTGGCGCGCCTGGGCTCGCACCAACGTCACCGAAGCCGCAGGACCAGCCCCTCGTCGGCCATCTGTTGCACCACGGCCTCGGGTCGCTGGATGAGGGCGGGTGCATCGCCTGCCTCGACCGGCACCCCTTCGTCGTCGCCGAGCCAGCTCAGGTGCCTGGCGACGAGCGCAGGCGAGCCCTCCGCGCGGATCAACGTGAGGAACGCGAGGTGGTGGGCGCCGGGCCGAGGCTCCTCGTCGTTGAGCACGTCGATGGCGTCGATGGTCTGGCTGGTGAGGGCGTCCCACGCCTCGAACGAGAGCCCCTCGAGCTCGGGGAGGTACCTGGACATGCGCTCCGCCCACGTGAGGAACGTGAACCTGGGCGGCAGCGCGACGGGCACCACACGACGCACCGACGTCGCGACCACGCCTGCCCTGCCTGTTCCCAGGAGCACCTCCACCGGCTCTCCGAGTTGGGGCAACAGCAGGGGCCGGAGCGAGTCGCTCTCGTCGAGTCGGCGCGCAGTCTCTGTGTCGCCGCAAACCCACGCCTCGATCGCGAACGCGACAACCTGGCCGTCACGCGACTGAACCGTGCCGGTCGCCCTGGCCGGGTCGAAACGAACGACGGACCAGTGGCTCGCGTCAGAGACCATGACCGACGTGCCTACGGCGCCGGAGTGCCGTGTTCAAGACGCACGGTCACGTTCCTCCAACGACCTCGGCCGTCAGGCGGGCGCAGACGGCGCGAGTCTCGTCATCGAGGGGGAAGGCGGCCTCGATGCGCAGCTCCTCGAGCGTCACCTGCTGCGGCGCCGAGAAGGTCGTCACGGTCACGAGGAAACCCACGCGCAGGTTGCCGCGGTGCAGCCGAACGGTCATCGAGGGCGTCGCCTCGCGGCTGAAGTCGGGAGTTCGCCACTCGCGCGGCACGCCGGGGAACGACAAGGCCCGCTCCAGCGTCCACGCGATGCGCTCGTCGCCGCTGCGCTCGAGGCGCTCCCGATGCAGCCGCGACACCATCAGCTGGGCCTGCGCCTCCCAGTCGACGACGAAGGGCCGCATCAGCCGCGGGTCGAAGACCATCGAGATCATGTCGGGAGGGTCAGGCAGCGCGCTGGGGTCGGCGAAGAAGGCTCCGAACACCTTCGGCGCTGCGGCGTTCATGCGCACGATGGCGCCATCCATCGCGACGACGGTCATCGGGTAGGGCTCGTGTTGCACGAGCATCTGGTCGAGCGCCGCTGTCACCTCGGCGTAGAGCTCGTCGAGCGGCGGCTCCTCGAAGCTGTGCTCGAAGCCATCGGCGCGCAGGGCGTGGTTCTGGTCTCTGAGCGGCACGCGCAGCAACGAGAGCAACCGCAGCACCATCTCTTCGCTCGGCTTCGAGCGGCCCGACTCCAGGAAGCTCAAGTGACGGGCCGTGACGCCCGACTCCACCGAGAGGTCGAGCTGCGAGAGCCCGCGCCGGTCACGCCAGTATTTGAGCAGCGCGGGGAAGAGCCGGTTCGTCACCGGGCCTTCGTCGCATGACTCGCGAACGAGCGCACTTCCCTGCCGGGGGAATCACGCCGCGGCGCGCACCGGCTCGTGGCGCACCGCGAAGGCGTAGGCCACCTTCAGGGTGAACAGCGCCGTCACCACCTGCATCGGCACCGGCACGGCCCAGGCGAGTGGCGCGAGCAGAGAGAGCGCGAAGAGCCCACCCGCCACCAGCCGCTGCGAGGCGTTGCCCGCGAGCAGATTCACGAGGGCTGCGGTGCCCACCGTCCACCCCCATGCGAGCAGCGCTGGCAGCATCGGCCACTGCAGCGCCCACGCCACCACGAGCAGGTGAACGTGCAAGGCGATGAAGGCCCAGCGAAGCGCCGGCCGTTGGGCGTAGTACTGGTTCGTCGACGCGGTGAAGTTCGACAGACACCCCGCGCCGATGTCGGCAAGCAACACCGCTCCCAGCGCGAGACGCCACCCGGCCAGGCCGTCGAGGGCGCACGCCATCAACACCCCCGCCGCGAGCACGCAGCCGAAGGCCACCATCGCCACGACCTGCACGGGCTCGAAGGTGAGGCCCAACACGTCACGCAGCATCGCCGGCGTCGTTCGACTCATCGTGACCCTCTCCACAGCCCTTCGAGGAGCGTGCGACCGAGGTGCTCATCGACCGTCTCGCCGGAGCGCAGCGCCTCGACCGCCAGCCCATCGAGCGCGGTGAACACGGCGCGCGTCACGCCCGCCATCACCGGCGCGGGCACATCGGCTCGCACCACGCCCACGGCGCGGCCGTTCTCGAGCATCGCCTCGAGCCACACCTGCGCGTTCGGCCACTCGCCGGGCTCGAACATCGAGAGCAATGCCAGGTCTTCGGCGTTCGTCGCCAGGTGGCTCCTGAGCGCGGCGCTCTGGGTGGCGAGCTGGCTCCAGAAGGCCTCTTCGGAGGTCACCGTCTGCCACGCGCCGAGCACCGCTTCGAGCCGCGCCGACACCGCGCTCACCACCGCGCGCACGAGGTCTTCGCGACCGTCGAAGTAGAGGTAGGCCGAGGTCTTCGACAGGCCGGCGTCGGCGATGATCTGGTTGTACGAGGCTCCGCTGCGGCCATCGCGAGCCAGGTGCCGCTGGGCCACGGCCAGCAGGGCTGCACGCCGCTCTGGGGGAAGCCGCTCGAACCGCGGAAGCGCCATGGTGTACTGATAGTACACCCCATCGGTCTGGTTCGCCATTTGGCTGCGCAAAGTCATGAAATAGCGAGCAATTTCAGGTCGCTTCCCTGAGCAGAGAATTGAGGCGAGGTCGGTGGCCCGGCACCATGGCGGCCATGAACCGAAAGACCTTTTTGACCATCGCCTCTGTCATCGCCCTGGCCGTCGGCACCGTCGCAGCGGTGTTCCCGATGGCGATTCTCGAGAGCAAAGGCGTGACGCCGGGAGCGCCCGTCATCGTGTGGATTCGGCAGGTGGGGGTGGCGATTCTCGGCGTGGGCATCGTGTCGTTCCTCATTCGTGGGCACGCGCCATCGGCGACGGTTCGCGCGTTCCTGCTCGGCAACGCGGCGCACCAGCTCATGCTCGCGCCCATCGAGGTCGTGGCCTTTCACGAGGGCACCATCACGAAGCTCTCGGGCATCGTGCCGAACACGGTGCTGCACGTGTTGCTCGCGACCGGCTTCCTCTACTTCGCGAGCCGGGAGCGCGCCGACTCGAAGGAACAGCGCACGTCGTGACGAGTCGTGGCATCACGCGGGCATGGTCTTCCAGCTCGTGGTGGCGCTGATGCTCACCGGGTCGAACTCTCCCGAGAACGCGCTGCAGCGAACGAAAGAGGAGCTGCTGCTCAAGCTGAACCTGCGCTGCGGCGCCACGCTGACCGTGAAGTACGACGGTGACTCGCTCCGCCAGCACAACCAGGACATTCGCTACGACCAGACCGGTGGCGACCGCGAGTGTAACGAGCCGCTGCGCTACCTCTGGGCGCTGTGCGCGACGGAAGAGGGCAAGGCCGTCGTGCGGCGCTCCGAGGTGCGTGAGCTCGTCTGTCAGGGAACGCCGAACGCGACCGGCAGCCTCGGCTTCAAGGCCGGCGTCATCACCGTCGAGCGCGCGTTCGAGGAGTCGAAGCCCTTCCTTCGCGCGCACCAGCAGTTCGAGGCGGCCTTCAAGACGAAGGTGAAGGTGTCGGAGGACCCCTCCTTCGACGAGGCGTGGGACGCGTTTCGCCGAGAGAAGAACCCGGTGCTGAGCACCACTGACTATTGCCTCATCGCGGGCAAGAAGGCCGAGTTCGACTGGTGGGCGGCTGATCAGAACGACGTGCTCAACCAGGGCCTGCCGGTGAAGTGCTTCGAGGCGGGCAAGGTCGTCATCGACGTGACCGTGAAAGACCGGAAGAAGACCGGGCTGCTCACGCAGGCGCGCGACGCGTGGCGGCGCACGGGGCGCGTGGTGGCTGATCGCCGCGAGGGCATCGAAGAGACCACCGACGGCGGCAAGCTGCTCTCGCAGACGATGTACCAGGCTGGCGACCGCGTCTGGGAGAAGGAGTTCCACCCCGCGGGTTCGCTCAAGCGCTACTGGCGCCAGTACCCGACGCCGGTGCAGCTCTCGGTCTCGCTCGGTGAAGACGGCAAGGTGTACGGGCTGAGCTGCGGCGTCGAGGCGAAAGACGACGAGGTGCTGCGCTCGTGGTGCGGCTTCGCGGGCGAGAAGACCGTCGACGTCTACGACGGCACGAAGAAGGTCAACGCGACGGTGACGTACCTGAACGGTTTCAAGACGAAGCAGGTCGCCGGCAACAGCGCGTACGCCTCTGGCAGCACCGTGAGCTACGTCGAAGGAAGACCCGACGGCGAAGAGCGCGTGAACCGGCGCGACGGCACGCTCGAGGCGCTCATCACGTGGAAGCGTGGGGTGAAGTGGGGGCGCGAGAAGCGGTACTCCGATGACGGGAAGAAGGTCGTCGTCGAGGCGACGTGGCGCGACGGTGAGCTCGAGCGGCGCGTGGAGTACTTCCTCAACGGCAACAAGAAGTCGGAGGACGTTCGCGACGGCCCGAAGGTGCGCAAGGTGACCGAGTACTTCGACCTCGGCGGCGTTCGCAGCGAAGGCGGCTACGTGCCCTGCGAGCGCCGCTACGGCAACGACGGCTGGTGCGAAGACGGCACGCACACCTCGTTCTTCGAGGGCGGCAAGAAGGCCCAGGAAGAGACGTTCAAGGTGGGCCAGCGGTTGACCGCCAGGCGCTGGTACACGACGGGCGTGCTCGCCGAGACCGAGACGTACGTCGACGGGCGGCTCACCGCGCGCACGAGCTACCTCGCCGATGGCGGCGTCGAAGCCGACGAGGCGTACGAGGCCGACGGCTCACGCAAGCTGCAGCGCTGACTGTGACAGTCGGCGGCCGGCGTGTGACACCCCGGGCAGGTGCGCGATTCTTCGGTCGATTTCCCGTGTGCACATGCCGTGCAGTGACGGCCGGCATGTCCCTCCGCGCGACCTTCGAACGCCCCGTCGTCACTTCGGCCACCCGCCAGGGCTATCGTCGCCCGCTTCGAAGGGGGCCAGATGACCATCACGCCTGACTCGTCGACGTCGCTTCCGCCGCACGTTCGTTACCGCTTCGCCGAGGTGCAGCGGCTGATGCCGAAGACGGGCGACGCACCGAGCGACGTGCTGCTCACGCGCCTCGACCTCTTCCTCGACGAGATGGAGCCGTGGTTGGCCGCGCAGCCCGAGCTCGCCGAGTTCGGGCTCGAGCTGCTCGACGCGCGGCAGGTGCCGCGGCTGCGACAGCAGGGCGCGGTGTGGCTCACCAGCTTTCCGACGAAGCAGACGGTCGAGGCGCTGGCCGCCGTCGCCCGAGACACCTCGGCGCCGCTCGACGTGCGCAACCAGACCGTGTGGACGCTGGGCTACCGGCAGCGTCGCGGCGCGTCTGCGAGCCTTCTGTGGAGGCCCGAGGTGGTGGCCGCGGCCGATGTGGTGCTCGCCGAGCTGCTCGACGCCGACGCGAAGGCGGGCAAGGTCACGCTCGAGCAGCTGCCGCTCGCCGCCCGCCATGCGCACAGTGAAGTCGTCTTCCGCGCGCTGACGAAGGCGCCCGTGTTGTTCGGCGACGCGATGGAGTGCTTCGCCGACGCTCCGCTCGCCGAGGCGCTGCTCGAGCACCTGCCGCAGGTGTCTTCGGAGCATCGGCGCCGGTGCATTCGCCTCATTCTCGCCACGCTGGGAGCCGACGCCGTGCCCGCGCTGCAGGAGAAGCTCGAGCACGCCGAGTTCGACGACCGAATCGAAGCGCTCTTCCTCTCGGTCGCCTTCGGTGACGCCGACGCGAAAGAGGCGCTGCGACGGGAATTCGAAGGGTCGACGTACGCCAGGCTCTTCCTCGGGCGCATCGCGTGGCACGACGAGCACCGGGGCGTGGTGCCGACGGTGCGAGGGCTGGCGGTGGCGCGCGTGACGGCAGAGCACACGCCGAACGCGGCGCTCGAAGCGGCGTGCGGTCAGGCGGCCGACGACCTGGGCGCGTTGACGGCGTTCGCGCGCCACGCCGAGGCGTACCTGTACGAGCTGTGGGCGTGGGCGGTGTGTGGCTCGAACGACCCCTCGCGCGCGCGCACGCTCGCCGTCGCGCACCCCGAGTCGGAGCCCCTCGTCCGGCGACTTCACGTGCTCGACCTGGCGCGACGTGGTCGCGTTCGACAGGTGCAAGCGCTGGTGCAGGGCTCGCAGGGCGGCGACTTCGCGGCGTTTCAGCTCGCGGTGAACGGCCGGCCTCTCGCGGCCCTCGAGCTCGCGAGCACCACGCGGCGTCAAACGCCGTCGGTGGTGGCAGCACGAGTGCTCGGCTGCTTCCGTGCGGGCCGCGCCGACCTCGCCGAGCGACTCTTGAAGGAGGACCTGCCTCCATCGGAGTTGGTGGCGGGCGACCAGCTTCCCGAGTTTCCCGGGCCGCACGAGCGGTGGATGGCGGAGCACGCTCCTGACGTCGACCCCGCGCTCACCGCGCTCGTTCGAGGGCGCGACGCGCTGCTCGCGCTGGCGAGGGCCGCTCCCGCCGAGGCAGAGGCCGACGCCGCGAGCCTCGAAGGGGTGCAGAGCATCGTGAAGCGGCTCTTCCGCGGGCTGCCCAACACCACCGTGTACTTCGCAGGCGAGTTCAAGACGATGAGCAAGGACGCGCTGCGTGCCGCGGTGACGAAGGCCGGCGCACGCGAGGTGCACGGCCCCTTCCCCGACACCGACTACTACCTGATGGGGGACTGGTGCGAGGTGACGACCATCGCCACGCTCGAACGGCAGGGCACCCGCAAGCTGCGCTCCGGCGAAGTGGAGGGCCTGTGATGCGCACCTTTCATCGCGTCGCGTTCTTGATGCCTTCCATCACGTGGGAAGGCGCTGATCAGCAGCTGATCCGCGTCGGCGCGCTGCAGCTGTGGACGCAACTGCTCGACGTCTGCATGCGGGTGCCGACGCTGTCGGTCGCGACGCCGCAGGTCGTGGGCGGAGGTCTGCCGTGGGGTATGCCGACCGACGCGGCCAGGCGGCAGGAGCTGGAGACGGCCTTCGAGACCTGGCGCAGAGACGAGTTTCTCTGGGTCGAGGTGTCGGTTCGCAGTGGCGCGGCCTCGGTCGCGCTGCACGCGGTCGACCGACACGACACCCATCAGACCTTCGCCGCCATGGGAGCTGAGCTCGGTTCACTCCTGCAGCAGGTGACCACGCAGTGGTTGAACGCGAGAGGGCTCGGCGAGCTCGTCGGCACGTTCGAGTCGTGGCCCGTCGCGACGTGGTGCGAGGCGATGAAGGTGATGCGCGCGCTGGTGAAAGAGATCGACGCGCACACCGAGCCAGAACGCCCAGAAGTGTCGACGCCGAAGCTGCTCGAAGACGCTGCCTCGGCCGAGGACGATGACTCGGACTCCGACGACTCGAACGATGACGACGACTCGGACGATGACGATGACTCGGACTCCGACGACTCGGACGATGACGATGATTCGGACTCCGACGACTCGGACGATGACGATGACTCGGACGACGACGACTCGGACGATGACGATGACGACTCGGACGATGACGATGACTCGGACGATGACGATGACTCGGACGATGACGACTCGGTCGATGACGTGGAAGACGGCTTTGCCGGTGACGTCGACGACGATCAGGTCGAGACGAGCGCCGAAGCTGAGAAGCGACTCATCGAGTGCCTGACGGCGTTGGGCGAGCGCGTGACCTGGTCGACCGTGCGCACCGCGCAGTTGCTCTTCGGAGGCACCATCGCGACGCGCCTGCGAGCGCTCGACGCCGAGCACCCCATCTCGCTCTGGGCCGCCTTCGAGAAGACGCGGGCGCACGACCCCGACTTCGTCCTGCTCCGGTCTTGCATCGACGCGGCGCCGGGCTGGGCCACACCGCACACCGCGGTCGTCTTCGACGAGGACGAGCTCTCTGAGCCCGAGAGCGACGATGCGTTCGAGCTGCGGCCCACCTTCCTCGAGCAGATCGCCTCGGTCGGTCTCGCGACCTTCGCGAACCCGGTGAGTCACGAGGTCGGTACCACCGCCGCGTGGGAGCTGGTCGAGCACGATCGCGTCGACGAAGCGCTGCGGCTCATGCGGCGGCGCGTTCGCTTGTTCGGTTCAGACAGCGCCGAGCACATCGAGCTCATGCGCCTGCACGAGAGCGCCGAACGAATCGGTGACTGGGTTCACGAAGCCCGCGCGGCTGCCCGCCGTCATGGCTGCCCGATGGAGCCCGGCTTCTTCTGGTACCCGGATCAGATTCTCGTCGACCTCGGCGAGTCCGACGCGTTGATGCAGGCCGGGCGGCTCGAAGAGGCGATTCAACTTCGCCAGAACCGGCTTCACGGGCTCTCGGGGAGCTGGCCCCGTCACACCGGCATTCTCGAGAAGTGGAAGCGCAGCCCCTCGTTCGTGGCGTGGGCGTACGCGCGTGAGGGCTTCTATCGCGGCGAAGACGCGCGCACGGTCGAAGGCTTCGGGCGCGCGGAGCCCGACGACGCGGTCGACCTCGCCATGTTCCTCGACGCGCTCGTCGCGACCGGCCGGGAACGAGAGGCGCCGTTCGCGTGGGCGCACTTCGGCCTCGGCATGGGCTTCGCGTCTGCGACGTCACGACTCAGGGCGGTGCGAGCGCTCGCGGCGGCAGGCGCCTGGCGAACGGCGCTGGAGCAGCTGCTCGAGCTCGTCGTCTGCAGCCCGCAGCGTGGTGACGAAGCCGAGCGTGCGCACGTCGCCCGCATGTTGAGCGGCGTGCCCGACGACGTCGTCACCTCGTTGCTCGGCGAGCTTCTCGACGCACGCCACCTCACCATCGGCTGGTTTCTCGGGCGCCAGCTCGCCGATTTCTGGCCGGGCGCCGCCAGGAGCCGCGTCGTCATCTGGGCGTTGGGCAAACCCGAAGGCAAGCCACCTGCGCGGCCCGATGTCGCGTTCCCGGGGGTGGAGGCAGCGACGGCCGAACGGCTGCAGGCGTTTCTCACCACGAGCGCGCCGACCCTCGATGCCGCCGACCGGCTGGTGAACGGCTGGCCCGAGCTCGTCTTCGGCGGAGCCCAGCGCGAGGTCGTCGCCCGGCTCGTCTTCGTCGCAGCGCGCGCGCTCGATGGCTACCTTCGCGCCACGCTCCAGACGCCCTCGCCGCTCGCCGGCGCGTATCGCACCATCGCCGCCGAGGCGTTGCAGGCGCTGGCCCGGCGCGCGCACGACCTCGAACCGTCGATGGCGCACGCGCTGCTCGCGACCGTGGAGCCGCTCTGGGCCATCGTTCATCCCCGTCTTGCCGAGCACTGGCTCGGCGTCGTCGAACGGGCGCTCCACCTCGAGGAGTTGGTCGGCGGCGGCCTCGAGGCCTTCCTGAAGGAGCTCCCCGAGACCAACGCGCGGTTGATCAGCCCCGAGCGCCTCGCGCTGCTCTCTTTCGAGGTCGCGCAGCTGATGCGGCGACAGCCCGAGGGCTTCGTCGAACGGGTCGCACCGCTGCTCGAGACGCTCGTGTTCGCGACGGGCGCTGCAGGCACGGGCGAGTGGGCGACCATCACCAACGCGCGGCTGAAGTCTGGCGCGCTGCACGAAGACGACGCGCTCGATCTGTTCGCCTCGGCAGCCTTCGTCGGCAGACACCGCGAAGCCGAGTCGAGCCTTCATGCCGCGCTCGCGTTCTTCGCCGCCGGAGATGGCGAGGTGGCCTTCTCGGTGCTGTGCGCGGGGCTGGGGTCGGCCGGTGAGGAGTACCGCGACAAGGCCCTCGAGCTGCTGAAGGCGCCATTCGCAAAGGCGAAGCTGGGCGTGCCGTTCGAGTTCCAGAAGGCGGCGAACGCAGCGTTTCAGGCGCTCCAGAAGGGCGACCCGGTGAAGGCCGAGCGCGCCGCCCGCTGGCTGGTCGCGCAGGAGAGCGACAACGAAGAGGCGCACCGCAACCTGGGCCTGGCCCTCGCGGCCCAGGGGCGCACCGCTGAAGCGCTCGCCTCGCTGGTCGAAGCCACGCCCGAGCAGGCCACGCAGCTTCTGGCGGGCGTGCTGCACCAGGCCGGCAAGCTGCCAGAGGCGCTCTCGGTGCTCGACTACGCGAGCCGGTGGTACACGCGGGCTGATCAATGGCTCACGTACGGCGGCATCGTCTACGCGGCCATGGACAACCCGCGCACCGTGAAGGCGTACGCCACCGCATATCAGTTGGATCCCTCGACCTTCGATACGTCGCAGCTCAACGCATACGCGGGCGTGCTCGACGAGGTCGGTGACTCGAAGACGTGCGAGCTCATCGCCAACGCGCTGATCAAGGCGGCCGGCAAAGACGTGCTCTGGCTCACCAACGGCTGGCACCACCTCGCGTGCGCGTGCATCGGCCTGGGGCGTCACGACGAAGCCGTGAAGCTGATGAAGAAGGCCATCGAGAAGAACCCGATGCCCGAGAACACCGAGGTGTTCGCGAAGACCATGGAGCGCGCGAAGAAGAAGCAGCGCTTCGAGGCGCCGCCGCACGTGCCGACCGAGCCGGTGCGCCACGACGCGTACCTGCGCGCCGAGACGGGAGACCTCGCCGCCGTTCGTGAGTTCTCGTCGTCGAACGATTGGAACGCGCGAAGGGCAGCGCTGCGGGCGGCGCGGTATCGCTACGGCTCCGACGACCACACGCCGGTGACGAAGACCGCGCGAGATGCAGCCGCGTCGATGCTCGAGCAGTCGGTCGCTCAAGCGGCGCCGCTGGCCACGGTGTGCCGCTCGTTCGCGCTCGACCTGCGGGGCGAAGGCCTCGACGCCTCGGTGGAGCGCCCGCCCGACCTCGGTGACCGCCTCACCCGCCACGCGTTCTACGAAGAGTTCCGCTCTCGCGGCGGCGTCATCGTCGGTCAGGCGCCCGACACACGCGCGCCGTTCGTCGACAGCGTCGTCTTCGAGGGCCAGCCGTTCGGCTCGACCGGGCAGTACGTGGCGCTCGTGAAGGACGTGGCGACGTTGCCGTTCTCCGAGGCGCTGACGCGGCACGGCCTCACGATGCCCACCTACCTCGAGGTCTGTGCGCGCTGGGGCCCGAAGCTCGATGTCGACGCAGCGCTGCGCAAGAACCTCGCGGCCGGCCTCGCGCGTTGATCAGCCGCCAAATTGACTCACGGCCCGGCGACACGAAGCTGGGCGCCATGTCGAGACTCGGCGTCGCGCTGGCCCTGCTGGCGACCTGCTCCTGCACCCTCATCGGCCCTTCGGCGCTGAAGGCGTCGCGGCTTCGCTACAACGAGACGGTCAAGGCCACCGCCGAAGAAGAGATGCTGCTCAACGTCGTGCGCCTTCGGTACGGCGACACGCCCAGCTCGCTCGCCGTCTCGAGCATCGCGGCCCAGTTCGAGCTCGCCGCCAACGCGGGTGCCACGCCGTTCTACACGGCCAACGCCGACCCTTCGGGGCGCGCTCCGTTTCCCTTCGTGCTGCCGCAGGCGGGCATCGGTGGAGCCGACCGCCCGACCTTCAGCCTCACGCCGCTCGACGACTCCGACTTCGCGAGGCGGCTCTTCACGCCGCTCTCGCTCGAGGGCGCCATCTATCTCGCGCGCACGACGTGGCCGATCTCCACCGTCTTCCGGCTGTACCTCGAGAACCTGAACTGGGTGTCGAACGCGCAGACCGCGAGCGGGCCGACGCCTGCACTCGCGCCCGAAGCGTCGCCCTTTCTCGAGGGTGTTCGTGCGTTGCAGGCGTTGCAGCAGCGGGGCGAAGTCGTCTTCGGTCACGAGGAGCGTGTGGAGTTCGTCGGCGGGCCCATCGCCCAGGCGAGCGTGACGGCGCAGGCGTCGGTGGCGGCGGCCGAGCAGGGCCTCGAGCTCGCGTCGTCCTCCGATGGCGCCTGGCACCTGCAGCGCAGGCAACGGTCGCCAGTGCTCTACCTCTCTCCGCGCGCCATGGACTCGGCCGACGCGAAGACGTTCTTTCGCGCCTTCTCGCTCGCCCCGGCGACGTCGTTCGACGTGACCGTCGAAGGCCTCAAGCCGTTCGACTCGTCACCTGGTGGCTTTCGTTCGCTCGACCTCGAGACCCGCTCGCTGCTGCAGGCGCTCTACTTCGTCGCCCATGGCGTCGACGTTCCTTCGGAACACCTCGAGAGCGGTCAGGCGCGCCAGACGAAGACCGCCGACGGCAGGCCCTTCGACTGGGAGCCACAGCTCGCCGGCTTGTTCCACGTTCGCTCGTCGCGAGGGGGCTGCTCGGGTGACGAGGCCGCAGTCGCCGTCGAGTACCGTGGCGCGTGCTTCTTCATCGAGCGAAAGGACCACGACACGCGCGCGACGTTCGCCCTGCTCATCGAGCTGGCGCGGCTCGAGGTCCCGTCGAACCGACAGAATGCTCCGATTCTCACGCTGCCGCTGGGGCAGTGATTATTTCGCGCAAAAGACAGGCTCTCTCTTTCGTCCAGCTCAGGAGGTGTCTCGATGACCAGGTGGCGTTGGTGTGTGCTCGTGGTGGTGGGTGTTGGCTGTAGTGCGCCAGTCGAAGGCGAAGACGCGGGCGTGACGGCAGGAGGACGCGCGGCGGGAGGAACCGCGACTGCAGGAGGAAGCGCGACTGCAGGAGGAACCGCGACTGCGGGAGGAAGCGCCACTGCAGGAGGAAGCGCGACCGCGGGAGGAAGCGCGACCGCGGGAGGAAGCGCGACCGCGGGAGGAAGCGCGACTGCGGGAGGAACCGCCACCGCGGGAGGAACCGCCGTCATCGACGCAGGTGTGACGAATCAGCTCTTCGACCAGACGCTGTACACGGCGGTTGGTTTCGAAGGCACGCTCCAGCTCGGACAGCCGACCTCGGCCACGCAGTGGGGCATCTCGGTCAACGTCTACGACCGCGCCACGACGGCGCTGCTGCCCGACGCTGGCATCACGGCCGGTCCTCCCGGTCAGCTGGTGCCGGTGGTCGCCGCGGTTCCCGGAGGCACCGCCTACCGCGCCACCAACGTCTTCCAGGGGCCGCAGACGAACTTCCTCGTCAACATCGAGTACGGGCAGGCCTGGTTGCGGGGCGCGCGCGTCACCTGCCCGTCCATTCATTCGTACACGTGGACCCGCACCGACCTGCCCAACGGCGAGGAGCGCCACGTGGTGACCTGGACTCCTGCGAACGAGCCCGGCGTCATCGTCAGCTTCTTCGGCGACATCGAGATGCAGCTGAACAAGTCCGACACGGGGAGCTACGAGTGGACACAGGCGAGCCGCAGCGGGACGCGCAACGTTCAGCTGCTGCGTCGAATCGACGCCGCGGTGCCGCCGCGCAGCGGGCTCCAGTGCGTCGTTCGAGTGCGCACGACCCTGTAGGCCCGCATTCGCGCCTCTCATGCCGGTGATGGCGCTGGCCTCGCGCACCGGCGGGTTGTGGTATCGACCGCCGCATGAAGTTTCCCATCATTCCCGCCATCGTCGTTGCCGTCTTCGTCGTCGGGTTCTTCACGGGGCGCATGTCGGCGCCCACGTCGAACACCACCGCCGCCGCGCCCGTCGCTGCTGCCCCCATGGGCCAGCCGCCGCCGATGATGCCCCCACCCGCGATGATGCCTCCC
Organism: Archangium sp.; assembly: GCA_016793585.1. Next base: position 36,099 of record JAEUJR010000636.1, on the reverse strand, counting down.
TCGGAGCCCGCGGGCGCAGAGGCCGTCACGGGCGTCGTCGCCGAGGTGATTCAGGTGGCCAACTACACGTACATGCGCCTCTCGACCGAAGGCGGTGACGAGTGGGCCGCGGTCTCGACGAACACCGGCATCACCGCTGGCCAGAAGCTCACCGTGCGGGTCTCGACGCGTATGCAGGGCTTCGTCAGCAAGTCGCTCAACCGCACCTTCGACACCATCATCTTCGGAGAGCTCGGCTCGGGCTCGACCGGGGCTCCTGGCCCGCTCGCCGAAGGCGCCCAGCTGCCGCCCAACCACCCGCCCATGGGCGCGCCGCCCGCTGCCGCGAACCCGAACGACACCGTTGCCAGGGCCATCGACGCCACCCGCCTCGCCGAGCCCGCGCTCTCGATGCGCGTCGCCGACGTCTTCTCCGAGAAGCAGATGCTGGCCGGCCACGTTGTGAAGGTGACGGGCAAGCTGAGCAAGGTGACCGACGTCGCCGGCGTGCACTACGGCCACCTGAGCGACGCGAGCGGCAAAGACGACCTCGTCATCATCAGCAAAGAGGCGCTGCCGAACGACCAGCAGGTGTCGGTGCAGGGCGTGGTGGTGCTCGACAAGGACGTTGGCATCGGCACGAAGTGGGCCGTCGCGCTCGACAACGTCACCGTCGCGAAGTGAAGCACCTCGCCGCGTCACTTCGCTGACGCGTCGGCGGTGTGACGCTGCAAGTCTTCGGCATCGCTTCGAGGGTGGGCCGGTTCGCGCGTTGCAATGGCGACCCACCCCATGAGCGCATTCCGACCCTCCGTCGACGAGATGAAGCAGCTGGGTGTCTTCTCGAAGCTTCGCCTCGCCCTCACGGCGATGGTGGCGCTGTCGAAGAGCATCGTCGACCCCTGGGGGCAGATGGCGTTTCAGTGGGCCCTCGACAGCGGCGGCATCGGGCGCGTCGCGGCGCGGGCGGCGAAGGACCCGCAGGGCCAGGTGCTGCTGCGGGAGCGGCCCGAGATTCGCCTCGACCTCCGCGCGCTGGGCCAGCTGCCCGAAGGAACGCTCGGGCGTTTCGTGGCCGAGTGGTTCTCGACGTGGGGCATCGCTCCGTTCGCGGCGCGGCGCACGCCCATCGACGACGTCGAGTACTTCGTCGACCGGCTCTTCTTCTCGCACGACGTCTGGCACGCGGTGGTGGGCCTGGGCACCGACCTGCGAAACGAGCTGCGCTTTCTGGGCGTGACGCTGGCGCAGTACGGCTCGTGGTCGGCGGTGATGGCGCTGGTGTTCGGCTGGTTCAAGGTGCCAGCGCAATACGGCTGGCGCGCCTTCGTCGCGATGCCCGTCGAGGTGTGGCACTTCTACCGCTGGGGCCGCTCGTGCCCGAACCTCTGCTTCGTGCGCTGGGAGGCGATGCTCGAGCTGCCGTTGGAGCAGGTGCGCGCTCAGGTGCTCGCGCCCAACCGCCCGCGCATCGGCGAGTGGCAGACGTGGCCGACCGCGCGCATCGTCTTGCCGCCGCAGGCCGTGCGCCCGGTGGCCGCGACCGACCTCGCGACGAACTGACGCCCACGAACTCGCCGCGGGGTATAGAGCGCGGCCATGCGCTTCCTCGTCGCCGGCCTCGTGCTCATCGTCCTCGGCATCGGGCTCACCGAGTACTCGCGTCGCAACCCCTCCGAAGAGAAGAAGGAGGGCGGCAAGGCCGCGAAGAAGGTGAAGAACGCGTCGACGACGCCACCCACGATGCAGGCCCTCGTCGAGACGGCGGCCGTGGCGCCCGATGCGCCTGCGCCCACCGACGCGTTCGACCTCGCTTCGCTGCTCACCACCACGGGCGACGCGGCGCAGGGCTTCACCCCGGTGCTGCGTGGCGCGGTGAAGGCGCGTGAGCTGCGTGGCGCGGGCGGCGGCGCGGTCATGTTGCTCGAGAAGGGCGGCGTGACGGCGCTGGTGAGTCTGCCGGTGTCGGGCGCGCCGACGGTGCTGACGGTGCGCTCGGGCCAGGTGTCGACGGTGTGGTTCGACGTCGAGGCGCAGCAGGTCGTCTGGGCCGAAGGCGGCATGGTGAAGGCGATGCCGCTCGCAGGTGGCGAGGTGAAGACGCTCGTCTCGTTCACGCGCGCGCTGGTGACGTCGGTGGCCTCGTTCAAGTCGAAGGTGGTGGCCTCGCTCGTGCCGAAAGACGGAGACCCCTTCGCGTCGGACCCGAACGGCGCCGTCGTCGTCATCGACGGTGAAGACGTGAAGCTCATCGCGGTCGAGCAGATTCGCCCGCGCGAGGTCGTCTTCGACGGCAAAGACGAGGCCTTCTTCGTCGCCGGCTACCCCTCGGGGCTCACCCGCGCCGCGCTCGATGGCTCGTTCACCGCGCGCATCGCCGAACGCGCCGACGGCCCCATCGCGCTCGAGAGCGACGGCATCACCTACCGGTTCCCGCAGGCGAGCAGCCCCGAGCTGAAGCGTGGCTCGAGGAGCGGCGGCGCGGTGAAGACGGTGGCCCGCGTCGACGTGGAGTGGCTGGCCGTGCAGAACGGCGTCGCGCGCTACACCACCACCGGCATCGCGCCGCGCCTGTACGAGGCGAAGGCCGGCGAAGACGCGCAGACCGAGCTCGCGGCCCTCAAGGGCGTCGTGAAGGGCCTCGCTTGGCAGGGCGAGAAGATGTGGCTGCTCACCGCCGATGAAGACGGCGTGACGACGCTGCAGGTGAAGTGAGTCGTCGTGCGGCTCGTCGAAGCGACCGACTCGGACAAACGCGCGCGTGACCTGTTGACGGCCTCTGCCTGGGGCCAGCAGCTCACGACGGAGCAGTTCCTCGGGCGTGAAGCCGGCCTGCGCGCGCACCCGTTCGCGAAGCAGCACATGCGGACGTGGCTGTGGGTCGACGGGCGCGTCGTGCTGAGCTCGTGCGAGACGTTCGAGGTGCCCGCCCGGCGGGCCCAGCGAAGCGGCCGGGCCTTCGTCATCGCGTCGGTGTTCACCGAGCCTTCGCTCCGCGGAAAGGGCCACGCCGTGCGGTTGGTCGAGGCCGTCTGCGCACGCCTGCAGGCCAACCCTGACGCGCTCGCGGTGACGCTCTTCTCAGAGGTCGGCGCTGGCCTCTACGAGCGGGCCGGCTTCGTCGCCCAGCCCTCGTGGGACGTCATGTTGCCATTGGAAACTTCAGTGTTGCCGCTGGTTACATCGGGCGTGACGCAGGGGGCTGCGGTCGAAGCCCCGCCGCCGGTGCCGGCCGACGGTGACGTGCAGCTCGCGCTCACCACCGAGCAGTGTGACTGGCAGGTCGAGCGGGAGCGGCTGTACGCCAGGGCGCTGAAGCGGCCTGCGGTGAAGGCGCACCTGCTTCGCCAGGGCGGCTCTGCGCTCGCGGTGGCGGCTTCGTTTCAGGCGAACGAGCTGCACGTGCTCTGGTACCGGTTCGACAAGCCAGCCGACGTGGGGCCGTTGCTCGCGGCGGCGGCCGACCATGGGCGGGCGAGTGGCCTGAAGGCGTTGCGGCTGTGGGAGACGACGCCGATTCCGCTGCCTGCCGGAGCCGCGCGGGTCGCGAGGACCGAGGAGCTGCCGATGCTGCGCGCGCTCGACGGTGGCCCTGCGAGGTGGAGCTTCATCGAGCGTGGGTCGTGGGCGTGATGCGCGCCGTTCGATTTCACGAGTTCGGCGGGCCCGAGGTGCTGCGGCTCGAAGCGGTCGCCGTGCCCGAGTGCACGCCGGGCCACGTGCTCGTCGACGTTCACGCCGTGGGCATCAACTTCGCCGACACCGAACGACGGCGTGGCCTGTACCGCAAAGACGAGCCGCTTCCGGTGACGACGGGGCTCGAAGGGTCGGGCGTGGTGCGTGAGGTTGGGCCGGGGGTCGACGCCTCGTGGGTGGGCAGGCGGGTGGCCTTCCTCGCCTCTGAAAGCGCGGCCGAGGTGTGTCGCGTCGAGGTGGAGCGGTTGATTCCCCTGCCGTCATCGCTCTCGTTCATCGAGGGCGCCGCGTTTCCCCTGCAGGGGCTCACCGCGTGGCATGTGCTGCACACCGTCGCGCGCGTCGAGCCGGGAGACACCGTCGCCATCACGGCCGCTGCCGGCGGCGTGGGCTTGCTGGCCGTGCAGGTCGCCGCGCTCGCCGAGTGTCACGTCATCGGGCTCGTCTCGTCTCGTGCGAAGGCCGACGTGGTGCTTCGTCGCGGCGCCCACGAGGTGGTCGTCGGAGACGAGGCTGAGCACCTGCGTGACAGCGTCGACGTGCTCGTCGACTCGGTGGGGCGCGAAGTCTCGGCGCTGGGGCTTCGGGCGCTGCGCCCGTTCGGTCGGTGGGTCTGCTTCGGTGACTCGAGTGGAGGCGCCGCTGCCATCGACCCCGCGAAGCTGCTCGAGCGTTCGTTGCAGGTCTGCGGCTACTGGCTGCGCACGCCGCACCCCGTGCACGTGTGGAAGAAGGGCCTCGACGAGGTGCTCTCGTTGCTCGGGTCGAAGCAGCTCGAGCTCGACGTGACGACGGTGCCGCTCCAGTCGCTCGCCGAGACGCATCGCGCGCTCGAGTCTCGTCGCTCGACGGGGAAGTTCGTCGTCACGCTGCGCTGAGCACGCGCCTCGTTCGGTCCGCGACCGCAGGAGGTGGTTGATCGTTCGCCTCGTGGTGCCGCGCGCTGCATCGGCACGTCTGCACGCCAGGTTCGCACGCACACTGCTCGGTGCTCGCGAGCGATTCGACGCTCTGCTCAACGCCCGAGCATCAATCGAATCGCAGCCTGGCTCGAAGCAGACGTCCCCATCTCCAACATCTGCTCGAGGAAGGCGCGCTGCTCTGCCGGCGTGCGCGACTGGGCGAGGCCGGCGGTCAGCGTGCTCAGCTCGCGACGCGACAACGCGCTGAGGGCCTGGGTGGCCGTGTCTCGGTCGACCCCGAGCGCCGCCGCCGCCTGACCGAACACCTGCAGGTCGGCGGGCCGCGCGAAGTGCTCTCCGCGCGAGCTCGCCAGCCGCTGAATCTGCTCCGGCGTGTAGCCCTGGCTCGCCAGCTCCCGCACGGCCGCCGGGTTGCGCACCATCGCCTCGGCCGTCGGCCGGCTCATGCCGCCCGCTTCGAGCTGCCGAATCTGCTCCTGCTGCGTGCGCTCGTGCGTGATGACGTTCGCGGTGAGGTCGCCCGCCGCCGAGATGACTTGCCCGAACGCGTTCACCGCCGCGCCAGGCACCGCCGTGAGCGGGAACGAGCCGATGGCCGAGCCGAGGGTGGCGATGGCGTCTCCCGTGGCCGCGATGGCGTAGCCGGGGTTGCGCGTCTGCATGAACTGCGACGTGTTGTGTGCGAGCGAGCCGGCGTTGGCGAGCAGGCCCAGCCCCGGCGCCAGACGAGCGAGCGCCGTCGCGGTGCCCGACGCGCGCAGGCCCGCGCCGAGCGCTCCCGCCGCGACCTCGGCCATCGCCTGCCCACCACGCCCCCACGCCTCGAGCTGCTGCGCCCACGACTGGCCACGCGCGGTGCTGTTCGCGCCATTCACCAGCCCGCCGACGGCCCCAGCGAGGCCGACGCCGCGCATCAGCGACGACGCGTCCTGCCAGCGCGTGGCGAGGTTGCGTACGGCGTCGAGGTTGCCCGAGAGCAACGCGCCCATTTCGTTCGCCACCCGCGCGCCCTGCGTTGCGACGGTGGAGGCCGGAATGAAGGGGGTCGCGAGCCGCGTGACTTCACGAGCGAGCTCACGTGCGTCGGCCCCTCGGCCCGCGAGAATGCCCGCCGCGGTCGGGAGCCCACGCTCGAGCACGTCACGCCCGAAGTTCGGCGCCGCCTGAAGGTTCTGCGCCGCGGCGCCGCCCGAAGAGACGACCTCCCCCGCGAACTGCAGCGCTTCGATGGCACGAGGTGACTGCGCCAGGGCGGCGAGACCGCGGCTCAACGTGCGCGCGCCTTCGGGCGTCTCGGCGCCCTGGCGAAGCTCGGCGCTCCGTTCACGCAGCACCGTCGCCACGCGCTCGGTTGCCTGCTGCTCACGCTCGTACACGGCGGCGTTCTGCTGGCGGTATTGAGTGGAGAAGGCCGCCGCCTGCTGGCCGGTGAGGCCGGGGCCCACGCGCGTGAGACGGCGCGCGAGCTCTCGATCAGCCTGCTGCCGGGCCTGCTGCGCGCTCTCGAGCTCCTGCGTCGCGGCGCGAAGCTCACGCTGCGCCGGCGTGCCACTGGCGGCCTCGGCGGCCAGCGCCCGCGCGCTCACGGCGCCGGCAGCAGGCTGCGACCCGGGCTGCACGCCCGCCTGCGCACCCGGCCGCGCGGAGGTGGCGAGCGGCTCGAACGCCGACGACCTAGAGAAGCCCGCGGCTCGAGGCTGCTGCGCTCGCGCGGCCTCGCGGGCGGCGGCGTCGGCGGCCCAGGCCTCCTCCATCATTCGCGTGGCCTGCGTCGCCCGGTCGGCGCGGGAGGGTTCGGTCGGCTGGGCTTCGATGCCTTCGATCGGCTCGTTCATGTGAGCGCTGATGCGGGGGCGCACCAGGCCGTGCAGACCGGTTCTGTCAGCACGAGTTACACCACACCCATCGTGAATTCAGACCCTTCGCGAGTTCATGAGGGCTACCGTCGGAGCCATGCGTTGGTGGTGGCTGCTGCTGTTGTGCTCGTGCCGTGAAAGCCCGGGGCCCGCGCCCTTCGACGCTGCAGCCCTGCCTCCGCGAGTGGCGCACGTCGTCGTCACCACCGGCCCCTTCTTCGAGCAGGCGCCGCGCTTCGTCGAACGCTGGCGCACCGCTGAGGCCTGGCCGCAACGAACGCTGGTGCTCTCGACGGGCTTCTCGTCGGTCACCAGCACGAGTGATGCGTTGCTCGAAGGTGCAGCGACGGCGGCGCTGTTCAAAGCAGCCGGTGGAGCGGCCTTCACCGCGGGCCCCCGCGACCTCGCCTTCGGCTCCGACGCCTTCTCGAAGCAGGTGGAGCAATCGGCAGCGGCGTTGTTGCTCGCCAACGTTCGCGCGACCGACTTCGCAGCGCCTACGGTCGTCGCGTTCGAGCGCGAGAAGGTTCGCTTCGGGGTCATCGGCATCTCGACGCTGTCGAAGGCCGACGGCGCGTTCGAGGCGTTGCCACTCGAAGGCGCGTTGAAGACGACCATCGCGACGGCGAGCGGTCAGGCGCAGGTGGTGGTGCTGCTGGTGAATGGCTGCTCGACCGAGGTGCGGCGCGTGCTCGAGCAGCACCCGGACTGGAAGGTCGACCTCGTCGTCGCGGCGCCGTGTGAAGGCACGCGTGACGGCCGGGTGGGCACGGCGACGCTGCTCCACCCCTCGGCGCAGCAGTACGCCTCGCTTCGGGTCGAGCTCGGCGCGGTGCGGTCGTTGTCGGCGCAGCTCGTCGACGTCGCGGCCGACGCGCCCGAGGAGCCGTCGATGGTGAAGGCGCGCTCACCGTTGCTGGCGCGGGTCGAGACGCTGCGCGCGAGGCCGCTCGTCGTGCTGAAGGAGCCCGCCGACGTCGACGCGACGACGCTGATGGTCGCCACCGCGCTCAAGACGCTCACGAAGGCCGACGCGGGGTTGTTCTCGAAGAAGAGCCTGCAGCGCGGCCTGCCTGCGACGGTGACGCGCGCCGCCGTGTTGGAGTCGCTGCCCTCGTTCGAGCGCGTGCTCCTCGTCGACGTGCCGGGAGATGTGCTCACCAAGCTCGTCTCGCACCCCGACGCCGTGCTCTCGATGCCCGCGAAGGTCGACGCGAACGGCAGCTACGTGCTCGCGACGACCGAGTCGTTGTATCGAAGCGAGTCGCAACCTGGCGAACCGCGCGCCGAGCACATCGGCCTCGAGGCGGTCGACGCGAACCCCGTCGTGTCGACGCAGTTGCTGCCGACGGCGGTGATGGCGTTCCTCGAGACGGCGCCGAAGGATCAGCCGCTGCCGAAGCCGCCGAAGAAGCGCTGATCAGTCCTGATTCGTGCGCGGCATCTGCGTGCGCAGCATGTCGGCGAGCATGCGGTCGGCCACCTCGCGAGGGTTGTTCGCGTACAGCTGCAGCGTGAGGCCCACGTTCATGCCGTCGATGTCCCAGTGGCGGCGGTCGTCGGAGCCGTAGTCGATGCCGAACGGACCGCTCGTGGGTGCGGTCTGGTTCGAGAGGGTGCCCGCGCCGGAGTAGCCCAGCGCCGAGAGCCGCTCGCGCACGAAGGCGATGCCCTGCTCGTTCGACATCTGGGCCGGGTTCAGCGGCGTGCGGTCACCGGTGAGAATGTTGAGCGAGGTGGCCGTCGTGGGCCGGTTCACGTCTTCACGCGTTGGCGTCCACGCAGCGGGCGCGGCCTGCCGCGGCTGCACCTGTTGAAGCTGCGCCGCCACGTTGGTGCCGGGCAGAAAGCGCATCGGCGAGAGCGCAGGTTGCTGCTGTTGCTGAACGGGCGTGAGCAGGTTCTGCGGCACCGTGGGGCCGTCGTCGTTCTCCCACGACGTCTTGCGCGCGTACTTCATGTCGGCGGCCAGCATTCGGTCGGCGACCTCGGGGCCGAACTGCGCGTACCACTGCTGCGCGAGGCCCACGTTCATGCCGTCGATGTCCCAGTGGCGGCGGTCGTCGGTGCCGTACTCGATGCGATAGGGGCCGCTCGTCGGCGACGTCGTGTTGGCCACCTGCCCGGGGCCCGAGTAGCCGAGCGCCTGCAGGCGGCCCTGAATGAAGGCGGCGCCCTGCTCGGTCGACATCTGCAGCGGGTTCAGCGGTTGGCGGTCGCCGTTGGTGATGTTCAGCACCGTCGCCGTCGTGGGCCGCGAGAGCTCGGCCATGGTTGGAAAGTACGGGGTCGTCGCGCCAGAGCGCACCGCAGCCGCCGGCTCGAAGCTGCTCGTCGCGAACGGGTCCTGCCGAGGCGAGGTCGGCGCGCCCGCTGGAGCAGTGGGGGCCGTGGGCTCGGTGGCGCGCCGGGGCGGGGTGGCGGGGCGGTTGTTGACGACGAACATGGGCGGCTCCTCGAGGCGAACGCGGAGGAGATGCACCCACCCCATCAGAGCGTGCGTGGCGGAGCCGGCGCTGCAAGTTCGGTGGGTTGGCGGCGCCGAAAGGTGAACGTGAGGTGAAGGGCCACCACGAGGCCGTACACGCCCACCGCGAAGAACGAGGTGATGACGTCGAGGCTGCCGGTGAACGTCGCGATGATGATGGAGATGCCGCCGACGAAGAGCGAGGCGAGGCCAGCGAGCGCGGCGACGATGGCGCCGAGCAGCATCAACCAGCCGCGTTGGGTCGCGAGCGCCAGCACCTGCAGCGCCAGCATCACGAGCGGCACCAGGAACAGCGCGCGCACCACTGGCCGGGCGTGCTCCCAGATGAGCGGCAGCCTCGACGGCGCCAGCACCAGCAGCGCGCAGAACATCAACACGGCCGTGGCGATGCGGGTGAGGCGGTCTGGCGTCACTGCGCCATCATGACCTTCACGACCCCGTCTGCAACTGCGGCCCGAGCAACCCCCAGCCACGCACCGTCTCGAGCAGCTTCTCCTTGCGCACCGGCTTGACGAGGTACGCGTCGGCCTGCTCGCGGAAGGCGCCCAGCACGTGCTCCTTCGCGTCGAGCGCCGACGTCATCGCCACCTTCGAGGCCTGCGTTCGCGCGACGCGGAACTCTCCCTCGAGCCGCCGAATCTCTGCGAGCGCCACGTGGCCGTCGACGCCTGGCATCAGAATGTCGAGACAGATGATGTCGTAGGGTTGATCAGCCGCGAGCGCCGCACGAACGGCCTCGATGGCTTCGCTGCCATTCACCGCGATGTGCACTTCTCCGAGGTCGACGAGGAAGCGCTGCAGCAACAGCCGATGGGCGAAGTCGTCATCGACGACGAGCGATTTCATGAGAGGCCTCGCAGACGTGCCGTCTCAACGCTAACGACGACGCCCACCACTTCAACCTCGAGTCAGTGAAGTGATCTGCGTCAGTTCCAGCGGCGCCACTCTTCTTCGTAGGTGTGCACGAGCACCTGGTTGTTGAGCTTGTTCACCTCGCTCGGCACACGGTCCATGTCTGCGGGGAAGACGAAGAGCGTCGGCAACGACGTCTCTGAGATGAAAGCCAGGCCCTCGGGCAGCGGGCGCTTCGGCTCCATCGACGAGGTGGAGGCGAGCACGTAGCCCCACTCACCGAAGCTGGGCACCCACACGTGGTACGGCCGCGTCTCGAAGCCCGCCGCGCGCACCGTCTCGTCGATGCACCAGAACGACTTGCGCGCGAACAGCGGCGACGTCGACTGAATCACCGCCACGCCGCCCTCCGCGAGGTGGCGCTTCACGAGGCTGTAGAACTTCGTCGTGTACAGCTTGCCCAGCGAGAAGTTGTTCGGGTCGGGGAAGTCGATGATGGCGACGTCGAAGAGCTCCTTCGTCTCGTCGAGGAAGCGCAGGGCGTCGTCGTTGATGACGCGCAGCTTCGGGTTCTCGAGCGAGTGTTTGTTGAGCGCCGCCAGCTCGCCGTAGTTCACCGCCAGCTTCGTCATCGCGGGGTCGAGGTCGACCAGCGTGATGGACTCCACTTCGGGAAAGCGCAGCACCTCGCGCGCGGCGAGCCCGTCACCGCCGCCGAGAATCAACACGCGCTTCGCCTCCTTCGCGGCGCGCATCACCGGCACGACGAGGCCCTCGTGGTAGCGGTACTCGTCGACGGCTGCGAACTGCAGGTTGCCGTTCAAGAAGAGCGAGAACCCGCGATGCCCGCGCGTGATGACGATGCGCTGGTACGGCGTCGACTGCGCGTGCACGACCTCGTCGTTGTACAGCTGCTCCTCGAGCAGGTCGGTGAGCTGCCCGCCCATCGCGAGCCCGACGAGCAGCACCACCGAGACGAGCACCGCCTTCACCCGCAGCCGCATCACGGACGGGAGCGATGACTCGAGCAGCCACGTGCTCCACAGACCGACGAGGCCGTTGAGCAACCCGAACGCGAGCGACGTGCGCACCAGGCCCAGCTTCGGCACCAGCACGATGGGGAAGAGCAGCGAGGCGAACAGCGCGCCCAGGTAGTCGAAGGTCAACACCCGCGAGACGAGGTCCTTGAACTGCAGCTGGTCCTTCATGATGCGAAGGAGCAGCGGAATCTCGAGGCCCACCAGCGTGCCGATGACGGTCACCATGCCGTAGAGCGCGACGCGAAAAGAGGCGCCTGACGAGAAGGTGGCGAAGAGGAACGGCGCCGAGATGCCGCCGGTGAGGGCGACGGCCAGCTCGATTTCGACGAAGCGGGTCGCGACGCCCTTGTCGATGAAGCCCGACAGCCACGCGCCGATGCCGAGCGCGAACAGGTACACGCCGATGACGGTCGAGAACTGGGTGATGGAGTCGCCGAGCAGATAGCTCGCGAGCGTGCCGACGATGAGCTCGTAGATGAGCCCGCACGTCGCGATGACGAGCACGGTGATGAAGAGCAGCGAGCGATTCACGAAGGCTAGAGACCATCAGCGTGCGCGCGGAGCAAGGAACGCGGAGCGCCCGTCAGGCCGGCAAACAACGGCTCGGTCGCCACGCTGAGTCGAAGGCTGCGTGTTCCGCCTCGAGTCGAAACCCGAGTGGAATTGAGCCGCATTCTCGGATTCTCGAACAGTTCTGGTGGCTTGGGTCCGAGTGGGGCGGTGTGTGCCGGCTTGGTACCTCTCGGCCCATGAAAACGAACGCTCTCCTGCTGGTCGCAGTGGTGCTCTTTGAGGGCTGCGGACAAACCACGCAACGCTCCTCCATCACCGAACCGTTCTGTTCGGGGTGCGTGTTCAAAGGCACATGTCTGAGCGGCGGAGACGACGACCTCTGTGGCGTCGCAGGCGCGCTTTGCCAGTCGTGTGGCCCCAACGCTCGCTGTGTCAGCGGCCACTGCTGGCCCTCCGCTCCGTGGACTTTCGAGGACGGTGGCGTCGACTCGCTGGCCGTCGATGGTGGTGAGTCTGGAGCTGGTGGCGGCAGTGGCGAGTCCGCCACGGCCGGTGGAGCGGCTGGCGGAATGATCTCCGAGGGCGGCGGGATGTCAGGCGCAGGCGGCGGGATGTCAGGCGCAGGCGGCGGAATGTCGGGCGCAGGCGGCGGGATGTCAGGCGCAGGCGGCGGGATGTCGGGCGGAATGTCGGGCGCAGGCGGCGGGGTGTCGGGCGGTGGTGTGTCTGGCGTGGGCGGTGGATCAGGTGGAGGGACCCCCGTTTGCGCTTCGGGTGCCGCGTGCACCTCACGCGCCCAGTGCTGTGCGGCGTACCCCAACTGCCGAAGCGGTCCCTCGGGGGGCGCGACGTCCTGCCGTCAATCCTGCGCGCCAGCGGGCACGGGCTGCACCGCATCGGCTGACTGCTGCTCGGGCTCGACCTGCACCGCGGGACTCTGCCAGGCGGGTGGGGGCTCAGGCACCGACCCCTGCTCGACGAACTCGACCTGCTCGACCTGCACCGCGGCCTCGGCATGCGGGTGGTGCAACGGTTCGTGCCGCACCGGAACCGTGAACGGCTCCAACGACGGTGCGTGCGTCTTTGGCACGAACTGGGCCTGGTCGTCGGCCTCCTGCCCCGGCGCTGGCGGTGGAGCGGCGGGAGGTGGAAACGCGGGTGGCGGAGGCGGAAACCTGGACCCCTGCGCGGTGAACTCGACGTGCGCGAGCTGCACCCTGGCGGCGGCCTGTGGCTGGTGCAACGGCAGCTGCCGCAGCGGTACGGGCGCTGGCTCGAGTGACGGCGCCTGCTCGGGCGCCACCTGGAGCTACCTCTCCAACCAGTGCAGCGGCACGGGCGGAACTGGTGGTGGCTGGGCCTGCATCGCGACCGGAGACACCTGCCGAACCAGTGGCTCCTGCTGCGTCGGCAACTGCATCAACGGAACGTGCGGCGGTGTCACGGGCACCGGGGGTGGCGGTGCTGGCGGTGGCGGAGCCGGTGGTGGTGTCGCCGGCCGACCCTGCGCCGACAACCTGGACTGCGGCTTCGACTTCACGTGTGAGAACGGCGTGTGTGTCGAGGTCAATCTGTACTGTTCGCTGCCCGGCGCTTCGTGCACGAGCGGCTCCGACTGCTGCTCCAACGTCTGTTCTGGCGGCGTCTGCACGGGCACCGGTGGCGGCACCTGCGCGAGCAGCGCAGAGCTCTGCAGCGGCGTCTCTGGCCGGGCGTGCTGCAGCGGGCTGACCTGCGGGTCGAACGGCCGCTGTCAGTCGAGCGGCGGTGGCACCACCTGCCGCGTCTCGAATCAAACCTGCTCGGCGTCGTCGCCGTGTTGTGCAGGGCTGTCGTGCAGCGGCGGCTTCTGCACCTCGGCGCCGACCTGCGGGGCTGCGGGCCAGCTGTGTTCGACGTCGGGCGGCTGTTGCTCCGGGCTCACGTGCAACAGCAGCGGTTTCTGCGCGACGCCCGGCACCTGCAGACCGACGGGTGGCAGCTGCACCGCAGACAGCCAGTGCTGCAGCGGGCTCAGCTGCAACAGCGGGGCGTGCGGCGTGGCCCCGACGTGCCGTCAGACGGGCAGCACCTGCACCGCCAACAGTCAGTGCTGCAGCGGGCTGACCTGCAACAGCGGAACGTGCGGCGCGCCACCCGTCTGTCTCGCTGACAACCTCATCTGCACCGTCGGAGGCCAGGGGTGCTGTTCAGGGTCGTGCACGAGGCCCTTCGGTGGAGCGGCGTCGGGCACCACACGCTTCTGTGAGCCCGCCTGTCTCGCAGATGGTGCGATTCCGGCGGGCCACGATTGTCAGAGTGTCGGCTGCTGCAACCCGGCCTCGCGCTGCGTGGCTCCGAGCCAGGGCGCCTATCGGTGTCGAACGCCATGCGCTGCGCGCGGCGAGTACACGACGACAGCCTCGGGCTGCTGCGCCGGCACCGTGAGGCAGGGAAACGGCATGTGCTTCTGACGGGGTCGTTCCCGTCACGTCGGGTCGCCTAGAGTGTGCACCAATGCCCTCCGTGCCATTTCGCAAACAACCGAGGCAGTCGAGGTCGCGCGCGCTCGTCGCGTCGATTCTCGAAGCGGCGGGCGACCTGCTGGGCAAGGGCTCCGAAGACCACGTCGACATCCCCATTCAGAAGATTGCCGACCGCGCGGGGGTGGGCGTCGGCTCCATCTACGACTACTTCGCGAGCACGGAAGGCGTCTGGCACGGCTTCATCGGGTGGATCAACGAGCGCAACTTCGCCATCCTCGAGGCGAAGACCCGGGACTCGGGGTCGAACTTCACCGAGCGGCTGCCCAGCATGGTCGACGCCGCCCTGTCGATGTACCTCGACGCTCCGGGCCGAACCCGCGGCGTCGTCTTCGCCGTCGTGCGCATGAAGTGGATCGAACGGGTGGTGCTCGAGCGCGACCGCTTCGCTCACCTGCTGGCGCACAAGCTGCTGGCCGAGCACCCCCAGGTCCCGCACGAGCGCTTCGAGCGGCTGGGCGAGGTGCTCTGCGATGCCATTCTCGGCATCGTGCTCGGCGAGCTCTGGCGCGAGCGGAGCGAGGCGGCCCGCGCCGAGGTGCATCAGGTGTTGAAGGAGCTCGTCGCGCGTGAGGTCGCCGCCGTCATCGCCGCGTACCCACCCCAGCGCCCCTGAACCCATTCCGCGTGATGCTCCACCTGACACCCGAGAACGCCCGCACCATGCCGTGGAAGAACGGCGGCGGCTCGACGACCGAGCTGCTCATTCGCCCCGAAGGCCTCGCGCTCTCGGAGCGCTTCCTCTTTCGCGTCAGCATCGCCGACGTCGCGAGCAGCGGGCCCTTCTCGTCGTTCCCTGGCGTCGACCGGCACCTCGTCGTCATCGCTGGCGCGGGCATGACGCTCACGCTCGACGGGCGCACAGTGCCGCTCGAGCTCCATCGACCGGTGTTCTTCTCGGGAGACGCCGCCGCTGCCGGCACGCTCCTCGACGGCCCGGTGCGGGACTTCAACCTCATGGTCGACCGCGCGCGCGCCGCGTCGTCACTCTCGTGCGTGCTCGCGACCGCGCCGCTGGCGCTGGCTTGCGCGAGCGGTGAGACCGTCATCGTGCACGTGCTCTCGGGTGCGCTCGACGAGGCTGCAGCCGGTGACACGCTCGTTCTCGACGCGCCGCAGGTCGTTCACCCTCGCGGCGAGGCGCGGCTGCTCATCGGGCGGGTGGTGACTGCGAACCGCGCGTGACTCAGGCGAGCTGCGGTGACGAGGCCGGCAGCACCGCGCGGCGTGACGACGGGCGCAGGGCCCACGACGCGACGAGCAGACCCGTCAGCACCAGCGGCACGAGCACCTTCGGCAACGGGTCGCCCACCGCGGCGTGAGAGACGGCCGCGCCCGTGAGGTCGAAGAACATGCCGGCGTAGGCCCACTCCTTCACGCGCGCGAAGCCGGGCACGACCAGCGCGAGGGCGCCGGCGAGCTTCCACAGCCCGAGCAACGTGGCGAAGTACGCGGGGTAGCCCAGCGACTTCATGCCCTCGAGCACCTCGGGCGATTGCCGCAGGTCCATCACGCCGCCCGAGGCGAAGACGAGCACGAGCAGCGCGGTGACGACCCAATAGCCGATGACGGTTGGTTTCATTGGTGACTCCTGGTGACGGCGAGATGGGCCCTGGAGTAACCCTGCGGTGATTCGCTGCAAACGTGCACCAATGAGAAAGACCTGACAGCAAATGAGCCAACTGCCCGAAGCGCCCGAGACCTCAGAGCTGGCCAGCTTCATTCGAGTCGTCGACTCGCGCTCGTTGACCCGCGCGGCGGCCGAGCTGCAGCTGCCGAGAGCGACGGTGAGCCGCCGGCTGACCCGGCTCGAAGAGAAGCTGGGGGTGCGGCTGCTGCGGCGCACGACGCGCTCCATCTCGCTCACCGACGCAGGAGAACGGTTCGTCGCGCACGCCCGCTCGGCCCTCGAAGCCGTGTCGCTCGCCGAGAACGCCATTCGCCTCGAGCCCGGCGGCGCGCCGAAGGGGCCGGTGCGCATCTCGGTTCCCCACGGGCTCGGCCGCGAGTTTCACCTCTTCGTCGCCGGCTTCGCGGCCCGGCACCCGGACCTGCAGGTGCAGGTGCTGGTGACGAGCGACCTCGTCGACCTCGTGAAGGACAACTTCGACGTGGCCCTGCGCGCGAGCTCGGTCGAGACGCCGGGCGTGGTGACCCGCCGCGTGGCCCACGACCTGCGCGTGGCCGTCGCGTCACCTGGCTGGCTGAAGGCCAACGGCACGCCCCGCACCCGCGCCGACCTGCGCCGGCACCGCTGCCTGGTGAACTTCACTCCCGACCGGCTGCCTGCGAGCGAGTGGCCGACTCTCGACGGCGGGCGTGTGCACGTGAACGGCGTCTTCGTGTCGAACGACCTGTCTCTGACGCGCACGGCGGCGCTCGAAGGCCTGGGCATCGCGCTGATGCCGATGCTCATCGTGCGTGACGACCTCGAGGCGGGCCGGCTCGTCAGGGTGTTGCCGAACGTGGTGGGCGCCGACACGCGCGTGCTCATCGCGTGGCCCGACCGCGAGTTCACGCCGCCGGGCGCGAAGGCCTTTCTCGACGAGCTGCTCGCGTGGATTCCACAGTTCGTCGGGCAGCTGTCACCCGGCAAGCGCTGTCGCGAGGCGCTCTGAGGCTCACCGCGCGCGTCTGAACGTCACGCCCGCACGTCGAACGAGGTGGCTCCAGGTGCGTCACCAGCGCCGGGCCGACGACGATGAAGCCGAAGCTGCCCACCGTCATGCCGTCGCCCATCGCTGGCCGTCCAGCCAAGCCACCATGAGACGTCGGGCCCTGACGCGGGCTCCTGAGCGTCGTCAGCCGGCTCCCATCACTCGCCGACCGTCACGTAGCGGTGGTGCGGCTCGCCTGGCATGTGCTTCTGGTCTTTCGCCTCGAGGTCGACCCCCGGGAAGCCCTGCTTCAGCGCCTTGATGTCGCCCGGCGCCAGGTGGCTCTGTGAGACGACGAGCGTCTTCAACTTCGGAAACGACTTCGCGCCCGCGACGAGCGACTTCGCGCCTCCCCCATCGAGCACGCCCATCGAGAGGTCGAGCCGCACGAGCCGCCTGGCGATGCCGGAGCCGGGGAGCGCTGTGGCCAGCTCGTTCGTGAACTCGGCGTTGCGCAGGCCGAGGTCGGTGACTCTGGGAAACACGGCGCCGTCGAGCAGCCGCGAGAGGTGCTTCACCTTCACGTCGGCGCCGTAGTCGGTCGAGCCGAACCAGAGCTCGAGCCTCGTCAGCTTCGGCAGCGCGCTCTCGAGCACCTGGCGAAGGCGCTTCGTCGACATCGAGCACGTCTCGACGACGAGCGTCTCGAGCGACGAGAGCGCCAGCGGGCCGAAGTCGAAGTTGTGTGCGCCCGACCAGCTCGCCGCGCCCGAGTGCAGCTTGAGGAACGTCAGGTTGGGGAACTGCTTCGAGAGCGCTCGCACGTCGCCGATGACGTGGTGGTCCATGTCGACGTTGCGTGGAAGGTCGCCGAGCACGAGGCGCTCGAGGCGTGGCGCGAACGGCCGCTTCGACGCCGCTGCGAGCACCGCGGGCACGTCTTCGGTGTTGTGGTCCCAGCGAATGACGCCGGTGCGCAGCTCAGCCAGCCCGTCGGCCATGGGCAGCTCGAGCACGGGCTGCAACGTCGCGAAGACGTCGTGGGCATCGTCCATCCAGTCGCGCGCGTTGAAGACGTGCAGCGTGTCGATGACGCCGCGCCGCCACGTCAAGGCGCCGAGGTCTGGAGGCAGCAGCTGCAGCGCCCCGAGCAGCGCCTTCTCCTTCGCGCGGAGCGTCTTGTCCTTCGGCTTCGTCTCGAGCGCGTACTGCACGCTGATCAGCTCGCCCCACGGGTTGCCGTTGGCCTGCAGCCAGTCGGCGTAGACGAGCGCGGGGCCTTCGTCGTCGCGCGCCTGGAACATGGCCCTCTCGAGCTTCGCGTCGCGAGGTGGCTGCACGGGCGCGTCGACACGCCGGTAGCCCTTCTTCGTCTTCTCGGCGACGAGCGCCTCGAGCTCGGCGCGCGCTTCGGAGGGCGTCGCGAACGCGTGCGTCTTCTGCTGACCGGTGGTGCCCAGGCGGCCCCACTTCACGAGCAGCGACGTGGCCTCGAGCGTGGCTTCCAGAACTTGCGGCTGCTGCCTTCCGTGAACTCGAAGCGCATGCCTCGAGTGTGGCTCAGCCCTCTTCGTCCGGGTCGGGAATCGACTCCTCTTCGACGCGGGCGGGCGCGCGGGGCGGCTCGGGCGACTCCTCGAGGCGCGGGGCCGGCTCGTCGGCGCGCGGCTCGGGAGCTCCGTCTTTCGACGTCACGTACGTCTGCCGGCCCTGCTGAATGCGGGTGAGCAGGCCCTCCTTCTCCATCGCCTCGAGCAACCGGCTGAACGACGAGAAGCCGTAGTCGCGCTCGTCGAAGTCGGGCTTCTTGCGCACGAGCGCTTCTTTGATGAACGACGGGTTGAGCGGGCCGGTGGCGCGGGCGAGCAGGGAGGCGACGACCTGGCGCACGACTCCGGGAATCTCGCCGCGCTTCTTCACCGCCGGAGCGCCCGTCGACGTCGACTCGGCGCTGCGCGGCTTGCGGTGGTCGTCGCGGTCACGCTCGCGGTCGCGCGAGGAGCTCTCGAGGTACATGAACTCGTCGCACGCCTTCACGAACATCGGCGAGGTCGCCTGCTTCACGCCGATGCCGATGACGTAGCGGTCGTTCTCGCGCAGCTTGGCGGCGAGCGGCACGAAGTCGCTGTCACCCGACGCGATGACGTAGGTGTTGATGTGCTCGCGCGCGTAGCAGAGCTCGAGCGCGTCGATGACGAGGCGCATGTCGGCGGCGTTCTTCCCCGCGCGGGTCGATGGCGGCACGTCGACCAGCTCGACGCCCAGCTGGTGCAGGTGCGCCTTCGCCTCGTGAAAACGAGACCAGTCACAGTACGCGCGGCGGAAGATGACCTTGCCCTGCTCGAGCAGTCGGTCGAGCGATGGCTGCAGGTCGAAGTTGCTGGCGGTGAAACCGGTGTTGGTGACGAGGTTCTCGAAGTCGATGAAGAGCGCGATGCGGCGCTCGGCGGTGTTCGGCAAGCCCATGCAGGGCCCATGACACGTTCAGTGCTCGGGCGATACGCGCTTCACCGGCTCGAACCGAAGTCGTTCACGGCCAATCTCCGCGCGAATGACGTCGTCGTGTTCATCCCGTGACCATGCGTCTCCGAGGTCGAGCAGCGCGGTCATGCCAGGGTGCTGGTTCAGCGCGAGCCGCCACGTCCGCCAGCCGGCCTCGCGACCGTGGAGTTGGCGCTCCGACAGACACCACGCCACGAGGTGTGCCGCCGTGCCGTCGGTCGCGGCGACGGTGAAGGCGGCGTGCGCGGCTTCGACGTTCTTCGCCCGCCAGTGCGCGAGGCCGAGCGCGTACGCGGCGCTCGTCTGCCAGGGGCCAGGCCGCGACGCCGGTGGCGTCAGCAGCTCGATGGCGCGCTCGCGCTGTCGATCCGCCAGGTTGATCAACAGTGGAACGTACGTGGGGTCTGCGCGCAGGCCGGTCTCGAGCTCGCCGCGATTGAGCCACGACTCGCCGCGCAGTCCGTTCACGCGCTCGGCTTCGTCGAGCTCGGCCGTGCGTTCGCCGAGCGCGCGCGCGGCCTGAACCCGAATCGCGCGTCGTGGGTCGTCGAGCAGCGGGCGGCCAAGGCGCACACGTTCGGCAGGCGGAAGCAGTGAGAGCCCGCGCGCGATGCCGTAGCGGGTCCAATCATCGGCCGACGTGCTCGAGCCGCCGAGCAGCGCCAGCGCAGACGCGCGCTCGAAGGCAGACGTGTTGGTGTCGTTGATCAGCTCGCGAAGCCTGGCGGGCCCGTCGACCCGCTCGGCGAACGCAGCCTCGAACGCAGCGCCGTCGGTTCGAAGAGGCAGCTGGCCCTTCTCGGCGTGACAGCGCGCGCAGACAGCGGCGGTCGGCCGGCGCAGCGAATGGTCGTGTCTCACGTCGACACCGAGGAACGTCGTCGGCGGCATGTGACAGTCGATGCACTTCGAGCCGGGGTGCCGATGATGCGAGGCCACATCGAACACCTCGAGGCGGTGACACCGTGCGCACAGCGCATTCCCCTCGGCCCGCAGTGCTCCCGAGTGCGCGTCGTGACAGTCGCTGCAACGAACGCCCGCGCGCTCCATGCGGCTCATCAGGAACGAACCCGTCTCGTAGACCTCGTCGACGACCTCTCCCGCAGGCGAGTACACACCTTCGGTCAGCAGCCCAGGCTCGAAGCGGTCGAAGAAGTTCACGCTCGTCTGCCCGTCATCGGTGAGCGCACGGCGACGCGAGTGACACGCGGCGCAGACCTCGAGCTGCACGTTGGGCGTCGGCGTCGTCTTCGCGATGGCTCCACCGTCGGGGAACGAGAACGCCGAGCGCTGCTTCAGCGAGAACGAGAACCCCGCCGCGTTCGAGGGCGGCTTCCCCTCGGCGAGCCACTTCGCGTGACCGGCTTCGTCTGCATGACAAGCGCGGCACGAGACGGACAACGCGCTCCACGAGCTCTCGATGGCCCCCGCGTCATTGAGCCCGAGCCTGAAGTTCGTCGCGTGGCAGGGCGCGCAGCTCGCGTTCCAGTTGAACGCCGGAGTTCTCCAATCGAAGGCGTCGCCTTCGGGCGTGGGAACACGCACCCAGCCGCCATCGGCGAGCCAGCCAATCGGAGGCACCTGCAGCCGCCCATTCACCTCGACCGCGAGCTGGCTGATGGGCTCGACGCCGATGGTGAAGTGCGCGCGGCCCCCACCGCCGCTCCACTGCACCACCACGCCACCGTCGTGGTGCCGAACCTCGAACTCGGCGACGCTGCCTTCGGGCACTGCGCGCGCGCTCGCGACGGCCTGCCCTCTCGCGTGGGTCGAGCGGGTGAGCCGTTCGACCTGTGAGGCATGGCAGGTCACGCACTCCAACGGAGGTGGAGGGCTTCGTCTGCAGCCCGCGACGACGACGAGGAGCAGCACGCAAAATCGGCCAGGCCCGCGACGTCTCGGTGGTGAACGCGGTTCACCCCTCATCTGGAGCCCACATGAAACGAACGCTCGGCGCAGTGCTCTGCTTCTCCCTCGCGGCCTCATTCGCCCTCGCGAAGGACAAGCCGAAGAAGGTCGACCTCGCGAAGCTGAAGCCCTCCATCGCCGAGGGGTGGTCGGGTGAGTTCAACCCGGCGCTCCAGAGCTGGACCTTCGAGAAGTACACGCCTGGCCCCGACGAGATGAACGTGCCCAACCGCTTCTACCTCGACGCGTTCCCCGGCGACCGTCCGAAGGACGTCGAGGGCTACGCCAGGAAGCTGCAGAAGGACAAGACGTTCCAGGACTTCGGCTCGTTGTTCATCAGCGTCGCCGAGAAGACGAAGCTGCCGTCGGGGTGGCTCATCACCGGCGTGCAGAAGTACCTCGATGACGCCGAAGACAAGGGCCAGCCCGCGTTCGTGCTCTATCGCGAAGACCTCGGCGTCTACTGCCGCGGCAGCGTGTTCATGAGCGAAGCCGTGCGCGCCGAAGCCATCGAGGCCTGCAAGACGTTGACGCCCTGAGTCTTCATTCTTTGGTTCCGTCGTCGCTTCGGGTTCACATTTCGTGACGGTCGGCTGGTGGCGCGTCGCTACCAGCTGATCATGAACGTCGAGACACTGAAGGCGCTGAACGACCTCGAGGCGCTCGGGTTTCGCGGGCGAGACGTCTACCTCGCCGAGTTGATTCCCGTCGTCGAGATGGCGTGGGCCGATGGAAAGATTGAGCCGAACGAAGACGCGCTGCTGCTGGCGTACGCCGAGGCGCTGACGGAGCGGCTCAACTCGCAGTGTGGCGCGCCGTTGTTCAGGCTCGACCACACCTATCGCGTGCTCGATCGGCTCAAGGAGCGACGACTGAGCCCGGCAGAACGGCTGGTCGCGTTGCGGGCGTTGAAGGCCTGGGCCGGCCCGGGCCCGACGGGTGCGGCGATGCGTGCCGAGATGTTGAGCTGGGCGCAGGCGGTGGCCGCGGTCGGAGGCAGCCCGGTCTGGGACTCGAGCGAGCTGTTCTGGCTGCAGACGATGGAGCGGCACCTCGACTCGGCCGATTGATCAATTCGGCTTTGGCGTCGCGACGTGAATCGCACCGATGCGGTCGAAGTCTCCGAGCGGGGCGGCGACGCCGACCCGAAGGCTCATGTCGGGCGGCGCGTGCGAGCAGGCCTTTTGCTCGTCTTCTTCGGTGCCCGCGACTCAGACTTGCTGGGCGCCGCGACCGCGGGGAGCGGAAGGGTCGAGATCTGAAACGCACCATTCAGCGCGCCGACGAGCACCACCTCACGCGTCGTGGCGTCGATTGCAGCGCCAACGACGCCCGAGGAGCGAATGGGCACCTGCATGAGCGGCACCCACTTCTTCCCAGCGAGCGCCAACACCCGCACCTCGAGCGGTGCATCAGGAGTGAAGCGATCGACTTCGACCGCCACCAACCGGGCACCGTCGAAGCCCATGGTCTGAAGGGCCTCGTCGCTCAAGCCGCTGAGCTTCTCGGGGCCAATCCAGGTCTTGCCGTCGAAGCGCCAATGTTCATGGAGCGGCTTTCCCTTCGACGAGGTCCCACCGACGAGCACCACGCCATCGGGACTCTCGAAGGCGAACGCGCCCGTGCGGCCGATGGGCCGCTTCGGCACCTTGAGCTTCTTCCAGCTCCCCGCTTTGAAGACCCAGGTGTCGGTCGATGACCCGTCGTCGTCGCCGAAGGTGATCACGCCGCCCAGCGCCGAGCACCACGCCGCGGCAGCCGAGTCATCGAGCGTGCGCGCCCCACCTCCTTCCGTCGTCGAACCGTCGGCAGCACGAACAGCGCCGTCGCCCGCCATCGAGATCACCCCTGACGGCGTCTGCGCGACGACGCGGCCTTCCTCGTGAAACAGCACCTCGCCGCCCGCAGTGAGTTCCCAGGTCCCGAGCGCAGAGGCAGCGAAGCGCCGCCCTCCACTCGCCATCACTCGGGTGAAGGTCCGGGGCCACGGCAAGCATCGCCCACCACTGAACGAGAACCGCTCCTCATCCAGCCGAGCGAGGCGATGGGTGACGCCCCGATCATGCGCGGCCAGGAGCGTCAACCGGCCGTGACCCCGGCTGAACGAGGTCGCAGTCGGGCCATCCGCAAGAGACTCCCAAGAGGAACCGTCGAGCCGATGCACCGAGAGGCCGGCGAGCGGACCCGGTCTTTCACGGAGCAAGACTGCACGCCCCACCGCATCGACCGCCAGACGACGCCTCTCCAGAGAATGGCGGTCTTCGGGAAGGGTCGCGACGGCCGATGACGAAGACACGTCGAGCACCTGCCAACCCGCGATGGCCGTTCGCACCAACGCCAGCAGGCGTCGAGTCGCCGGCTCGTACTGCAACGCGAGCGTCTCGAACTTGCGTGCAGCAGCCGCGACTGCAGCGCGTGCCGCTGCCTCGGTAGCGCCAGACAGCACGATGCCAGGCCCGTCGATCAGGTTTGCGATGAATGAACCGCCGTGCGGCGCAATGGTGAAGGCCGGGGCCAGGGTGACCGTTCCGCGCATGTGCCAGGCGTCACCCTTCAAGCAACGCACCTCGCCGTCTTCCGCGAGACAGTGCAGGCCCTGGCCGGGCACGAACGCGAAGGCCGTCAGTCCCCCAATGGGGAGCTGCCACCGAGCGGTCTCATGGAGCGCCGCTCCCTTCACCGACAGCCGGGCGAGCTGACCCTCGCGAAGCGACAGCACGTGTACCTGGCCCGCGTCGTCTTCGTAGAGGGCTGGCACGAAGTCGTACGGGCTGGGGCTCTCGGCGACCCGACGCCATTGATCATCTGCGGCCAATACCCACAAGACCCCATGATCGACGGCCCAGACCTGCTTTGCGCTGAGGAGCTGACTGTTGCTGGAGGGACGCTGGTGAAGAACGTGCATGCCGATGACGAGATGACCCGCGGCACGCACCGACTGCGCAACGCAAGATTCAGCGGCGCGTCGAGCATCGTGCCCGCGTCGGCGCCAGTTGCTTCAGGAGCGCACGCGCATCGGTGGTGTACCATCGCGCGCGTGAGATTCTCCTGGCTCGCGGTGTTGCTCACGTCGTGCGTGACCGAGCATGCCCGCATTCGTCCTGACACCTCGCTGCTCTCCGGCCGCGACGCGTGGCTTCGACAACCGAAGGTCACGCCGAAGCAGCGCGTGAACGTGGTGCTCATCGTCGCCGACGACCTCGGGCGCGCCGACACCACGATGTACAAAGAAGGCCGCGTCTCGACGCCGAACCTCGATGCGCTGGCTGATCAAGGCGTGCGCTACGAAGCCGGCTACGTCACCGCCTCGCTCTGTTCTCCCTCGCGCGCTGGCCTGTTGACCGGTCGCTACCAGAATCGGTTCGGCCACGAGGTGCAGCCGCACGACCGCTACGCCGCCAACGGCTTCGAGTTCTTCTTCGCCCGCCTCTTCATGTCGACCGCCGACTGGAAGCTGCTCTCGTACAAAGCGCCCGCGAGGGAAGACATCGACAAGCAGGGCATTCCAAAGTCCGAGCTGCTGCTGCCCGAGCTGCTCCACCGCGCTGGCTACGCGACCGGCATGTTCGGCAAGTGGCACCTCGGGTGGAACGACGATGTGCAACCGCACCACCGCGGCTTCGACGAATACGTCGGCTTCTCCGAGGCGTACTCGCTCTACGCGTCGCCACCCGAGCAGCCCGGCATCGTCAACCAGCACCTGCCCGAGTTCTCCGACCGCTTCATCTGGGAGCGCGGCCGCTCTGGCATCTCGTCACTCGTACGCAACGGCGCCATCGTCGAGGAGCCGCGCTACCTCACCGACCGCTTCACCGACGACGCCATCGCCTTCATCGACCAGCACAAGGCAGAGCCCTTCTTCGTCTACCTGCCGCTCCAGAACCCGCACACGCCGTTCCAGGTGAAGCAGGCCGACTTCGACGCGTTCCCCGACGAGAAAGACCCGATTCGCCGCACCTACCTCGGGTTGATCCGCTCACTCGATTCGTCCGTCGGGCGCGTGGTGAAGGCCATCGACGAGCGCGGCCTCGCGAACGACACGTTGATCATCTTCATCAGCGACAACGGCGGAGCGCTGTACACGCACGCCACCACCAACACGCCGTTCCAGGGCGGCAAGTTCACGCTCTTCGAAGGCGGCGTGCGGGTGCCGTTCGCCATGCGCTGGCCGGGGCACCTGCCCGAGGGCGTTCGGTACGAGCAGCCCGTGAGCGCGCTCGATGTCGTGGCGACGGTGAGCTCGGCCATCGGTCTGCCGCTCCCCGACGACCGCACGTATGACGGCGTCGACCTGCTGCCCTTCGTGCGCGGAGAGAAGACCGGTGCTCCGCACGAGGCCCTGTTCTGGCGCGCCGAGTACACGAGCGCGATTCGCAAGGGCCCGCTCAAGCTGATCCGCGACCGGCAGTCGAACGTGACCGCGCTGTTCGACGTGGTGGCCGACCCCGGCGAGGCGAAGGACCTGAGCGCGAGCCGGCCCTCCGACGTCGAGGCGCTGCTGAAAGACCTCGACGGCTGGAACGCACAGTGCGCGCCCGCGCTCTGGCCTGCGGTGATGGACTACCGCTTCGTGGCGAACGACGGGCGTGAGTACTGGTACCCCTTGTAGTCGCGACGGCGCGCGCTACTGCGAGAAGCGCACCGAGTTGCCGTTGCGAAGGTCGACGCGCACGAGGCTGTGGTTCTCGTGCACGACGATGGGGTCACCGTTGAGTGGGTCGAGCCAGAAGCCGCCGAAGTTCTGGAAGCCACCCTCGAGCACGCCGCCGAGGCACACGTTGCGCCACGAGGCGGTCGCGTTGGTCGTGCGGCACGTGGCCTCGACGCGGTTGCCGCTCGTGAGGTCGACGGCCGTGAGCGCGCGGTAGCTCTGCACGCCGGTCGCCCACATGAGGCTGCGGCCCTCGTCCCACGTCAGCCAGCGCTGCCCGATGCCACCGAGGTTGACGGGCCCGTCGCCCAGCACGCCGAGGCTCGTCGACGCGCTCGAGAGTCGCGTGCGGTCGCCCGTCGCCGGGTCGATGCGGAAGAGCGCGAGCGCCGCGTCGTTGAGCACGTAGAGCTGCCCCTGCCGCAGCACCGCGCCCGAGTAGAAGCCGCGGTCGAGCGTGTACCCGCCGCCGACGTTGCTGTTCGCGTAGAGGTTGAGCGCGCCGGCGCCGGAGCGCGTCACGAACGAGCAGCTGGTGCCGTCAGGGCTGATGCGCACCACGCCCACACCCTCCGAGTACGAGCCCGCGCCACGGAACGCGAGGTAGAAGCCGCCGGTCGCGTCGAGCTCGAACACGCGGTCGTGGTACGTGACGGCCAGGCGGGCCGGGTCTCCGCTCGCGCACTGGCCATAAGCCGCGTCTCTGCCACGCCAGAGCAGCGTGCGGTTTCCGTTCGAGGGGTCGACACGAACGATCTCGAGCGACGCGCTCGTGCCGGGCACCGACAGCGCGTAGAGGAAGCCCCCCGCGCTCTTCACGTCGATGACCTTCGCGAACGACGGGCCCGTGCCAGTCTCGGCGAAGCCCGTCGACGGGTCTTCGAAGGCGCCCGAGACGATGCGGCGGTTCCCGCTGTCGAGGTTCACCGCCATCACCAGGCCCTGCTGTGGCCTCGTCGAGCTCGACCAGTCGACGCCCACCATCACCTCACGGCCCACCACCACGCCGCCGTTGAAGTGCGCCTGGGGCAGGCTGCGAATGGTGGGGCCCGAGCCGAAGCGGGTGGCCAGCGGCACGTAGTTGAGGCCCACGCACTGGGCGATGCCGCTCGTCGGCGCGCGGTTGACGAAGCAACGGCAGTCCATCGCGGCGACGGTGGGGTTCTCGACGTCCTGCACGAGCGGGCACGAGCGCGCCCAGAACGGGCTGCCGGCGTCAGCGACCGAGCTGCGGCAGGCCGGCGGCCCACCGATGCTGTTGCAGGTCACGGTGCCGGGGCAGTCCTCGACCATGCCCTCGAGGTGGCCGCAGCTGTCGAACGAGTAGCGGTCGCCCCACAGGCAGTCGGTGCGCGCGCGGGGGGTGCACCCGGCGTCGGGCGCTCCCGCGTCGGCAGCGCCGGCATCGACCAGGAGCAGCCCCGCGTCGGGCAGCGGGCGCACACAGACGGGCGCGGTGCCCGCCATCACACAGGTGCCCGCGCCGCAGTCGGTCAGCATCTGGCCGACGTTGCCGCAGGAGTCGAGCGCGTAGATGTCGCCGTTGAGGCACGTCTTGAGCGCGCTCTGGGAGCAGACGCAGCTGGCGGTCGCTCCGCTCTGCACGCAGCGCGCCCCTGATGCGCACTCGGTGATGAAGGCGCTGCTCGCTCCGCGCGTGTCACACTCGCGCACGGTGCCGTCGGCGCAGAAGCGTGCGCCGGGCGTGCAGGCGCGCAGGCTGCACACGCCGTCGAGGCAGACGTTGGTCGCGCCGCAGAACACGTCGGTGGTGCAGCTCGCCTGCGGCGGCGCGGTGACGCAGCTCGCGCTGGTCGCGCTCTCCTGGCAGACCTGATTCGAGCCACACGTGGCGGCGAGCGTGCCGCGCGCTCCACAAGCGTCGAAGTTGTAGACCTGCGCGCCGACACAGCGCTGGCTCGCGTTCGCTGCGCACCCGCACCGCGCGACGCCCAGCGACACCGTGCACGTCTCACCGCCCACGCAGTCGTCGGTCACCTGCCACGACGTGCCCCGGGAGTCGCACCTGAGCGCCTGCCCGTCGAGACACTGCTGCGTGCCAGGCGTGCAGACCCGCGGCGTGCAGGCGCCACCGCCGCAGTACTCGCTGCCGTTGCAGTCTGCGTCAGCGGTACACGAGAGGTTGCGCTGGCAGACGGGGCCGTTCGGGCCCTCCATGCACTCCAGCGGCGCGGTGCAGAACTGCACGAGCGTGCCGCGCACACCGCACGAGTCGAAGTTGTAGATTTCGGTGTTGGAGCACCCGAGGCGTGCGTTCGGCTTGCAGCGACAGTCGGCGTACGGAGACGAGCCCAGCGACAGGCAGACGGTACCCGCGTCGGCGCCGTCGCAGGTGCGCACGACGTCGACGGCAGCGCCGTTCGAACGGCACCGCATCACCGTCTCGCCGTTGCAGAAGGCGCGGTCGCCCGGCGGCGAAGGGTCGCAGGTGTCGGGCACGCAGAGCCCGTTGAGGCAGTTGTCGCGACTCGCGCACTCGGTGTCGGTGGTGCAGGTGACGGGCCGAGAGCAGCGCACGCCGTCGTCGAAGATGCGGCAGGTCTCGTTGTTCGAGGCGAGGCAGTCTTCGATGAGCCCGAGGCGGTTGCCACAGGAGTCGAACTCGTAGACGTCGCCGGTGAAGCAGCCCCTGGTGCCGGTTCGAATGCACTGGCAGCTCCCGACGCCGCCGTCTTGCACGCAGCCACGGCCGTTGGAGCAGGTGATGTCGGTGAAGCTCGCTCCTCCCGAGATGCACGTGCGCAGCGTCTGTGGATCTCGGCAGGTGTTCCCAGGCGTACACACCATGGCCGAGCCGCCGCCGCTGCCACCAGCCGTCGCAGAGCCACCAGCCGTCGCGGAGCCACCAGCCGTCGCGGAGCCACCAGCCGTCGCGGTTCCACCAGCCGTCGCGGTTCCACCAGCGGTCGCGGAGCCACCAGCGGTCGCGGAACCACCAGCGGTCGCGGAGCCACCAGCGCTCGCGGAACCACCAGCGGTCGCGGAGCCACCAGCGCTCGCGAATCCGCCAGCCGTCGTGGAACCGCCAGCCGTCGCGGAACCACCAGCCGTCGTGGAACCACCAGCGGTCGCGGAGCCACCAGCCGTCGCGGAGCCACCAGCCGTCGCGGAGCCACCAGCCGATGCAGAGCCGCCAGCCGATGCAGAGCCACCAGCCGATGCAGCTCCACCGGCGGCGTTCGCAGCGCCGCCCGCCTCAGCCGTTCCCCCACCGGTTCCCATGTTCATCGTCGGCTGCCCGCACGCGAGCAGACTCAGAGCAGCCACCAACACGCAGAGACGAAAGGCGGTCATCCCCGAGGTGTAGGCGGGGGCCTGCTCAGCGGGATCTCACCCGAACCTCACTCATTCCACCGGTGGTGGAACCTCGAGCACTCGCACCACGCCGTCCCAGCCGGCCGTCACGAGCGAGTTCGACTCGAACGCCAGCGCCGACGCCTTCGTCTGATGCGCGAGCGCCGTGTGGGTGAGGCCCTTCGACGACGTGACGTCGAGGCGACCAGCGGCGCGGGTGACCGCCCACCGGCCGCGCGACGCAGCGATGCTCGTGACCGGGCTCCCGCAGAGCTCACGCCGCTCGATGCGACCATCACTCGCGCGGCGCTCGAGGTGCGTGGCGAAGGCGAAGACGAGCGCGCCGGTGTCGTCGATGGTGACGGCCGTGGCTCCGACGGCCGCCGTGTGCTGGGTGACGGCGTCTTTCGTCACCTCGACGACGCCTCCGTCTTTCAGCAGCACGACGAGCCGGCCGTTCCCGAAGGCGAGGTCGATGGAGTGGGGTGAGGGCAGCACCTGATCAGCTCCCACCTGCGCGCCGGTGGCGAGAGAGAAACGTCGAACCGTGAGCCCGTAGTCGACGGTCAACAACACGTCGTCGCCGACGAACTCCACGAGCCGGGTGCGAAGGGCCTCGCGGCGCCACGCTCCATCGACCGTCTTGCCCGACTCAAGGTCGATGACGTCGACCCCGAACGGCCCCGCGGTACCGAAGGCGAGCCGGTGACCCGACGGTGAGAACGAGACGTGACTCACCACGCCCTGCTGCTCCCGGGCGAACTCACGAACGGCGCCTGAAGAGAGCTCGAGCACGCGCACGACGCTGTCGGCACCACCCACGGCGACGAGGTGCTTCCCGCCATGAATGGCGACCGAGGTCAGCCCTGCCTCGAAGCGCGCGCGATGCCACGAGGGCGCTTCGACCCGCCACACGCGCCAGCCGTTGGCGTCACGCGAGACGACGTCGTCGCCGAAGCGGTTCACCTCGAGCACCTTCGAGCTCTCGACGTGGAGCCAGTCGTCGAGGTCGCTGCGCCAGAAGCCGAGCCCGTCGCGCCCGAGCACCGCCACCACCTGCGCGTTCACTGCGACGACGTCTCTCACGGGGCCGACGACCGAGCGCGCGACCCGGTGGAGCTCGCCGCTGCGGGTCATCACGCCGAGCTCGCCCTGCACCGTCCCGACGACGAAGGCCGACGAGTCGAGCGCCGCGCCCCGAAAGACGCCCCGAGGGCCCACGCTGCTGGTGCGCTCGACCCCGGCTGGCGTGACCGACCAGGGCGTGTCGCCGCAGAGCACGAGCGCATGACCGAACGCCGGGCCGGGCAGGGCGAACCGGCCTGGCGTCGAGGCGGAGCAGACCTCGACCACCTTCACGCCGTCGTCGTTCACGAAGACGACCGTCGTCACCAGCGTGCCGATGACGAAGGTTCCATCGGCGGCGCGCTCCGCCGTCTGCAGGCCACCCTCCAGCGGCGTCGAGCTGATCAACTCGCCGTCGACGCCGAAGCGCGACACCCGCTGGTCGGAGAACACGACGCGTGTGCCCGACCGCAGCAACCGCGCTCGCTCGACATTCGCGGTGAGTTCGTCGCGGCAGAGCGTGCGGCCGGCGAACCGGTCGAGCACGTCACAGGTCGCAGGGAGCAACGCACTCCGAACCGACGCCTCACGGCCGACGGCTGCGCGTGCTCCTGCCACGATGGGCGACGAGGAGTCGAGGTGGCCGAGGCTGTTCGCCGCCGCGCTCGCCGCGCCGACGTCGTCATCGAGCAGCGCGCGGTCGATTCGCTGCTGCAGCAGGTCTCGGGTCGCGCCTTCGGCCTCGCGCCGTGCCCGCATCGCGCCGAGCCCGAGCGTCGTCGTCACCACCGCGAGCGCCAGGGCCGCGACGGCGCCGACCACCAGCGTCGATGGGTGGCTGCGCGAGAGCCTGAGCAGCGGCGTCCACGGGCGGGGCCGATGGGCCGACACCGGCGCGCCGTCGAGCCACGCGCGAAGGTCGTGCTCGAGGCCCTGCGCCGTCGGGTAGCGCTGGGCCGCCTCGGGCGACAGACACTTCGTGATGATGGCCTCGAGCTCGGAGGGCAGGCCCGGCTTCGAGGGCAGCTCGCCAGTGAGCGCGAGGTGCAGCAGCACGCCGAGCGAGAAGACGTCGGCCTGCGGGCCAGAAGGCGCACCTTCACGAAGCTCAGGGGCCGTGAAGCCGGGGGTTCCACACCGAACTCCACCGCGCGCGGCGTCGTCGAGGCTCGTCGCGAGGCCCCAGTCCATCACGACGACCTCTCCGTGGCGGCCGACGCGAACGTTCCCCGGCGAGAGGTCGCGGTGCACCACGCCGCGTTCGTGGGCGTAGGCCATCGCCTGGGCGACGCTCAGCACGAGGCGCACCCGCTCGGCGCGAGACCGGTTTCCGGCGATGGCCTCCCGAAGGCTCGCGCCCTCGACGACGCGCATCACGTAATAGAGGCCGCCGTCTTCTCCGCGCCCTGCGTCGAGCACCGTGATGATGCCGGGGTGGTCGAGTGAGGCGGTGATGCGGGCCTCGGCGAGCAGGCGGGCTTCGGCGTCGCGGCTGTCGTCCTTCGCGCGTTTGAGGGCCAGCGTTCGGCCCAGCACCGCGTCATAGCCCGCGCGCACCCGGCCCATGCCGCCGCGGCCGAGCTCTCCTCCTTCGACGTAGCGTGCCTGGGGTGCGGGCTGTTCACGGGTCTCGCGAGCCGACGCGCTCTCCGAGCTGACGACGTCGCTGCGGTCACCGACGAAGCTCGAGACGAGGTGCCGCACACTGCTGTCGGGCGGGTCTGACTCGAGCGACATCGCGCCAACCGTAGCGCAGGTTCGCGCAGGTGAGGTTCAGGTGTGATGCCCTCGCGCGCCGACAGAGGCACCCTGAGGTCATGTCGACTCGGCTCCTCGTGATGACGCTGGTGGTGTGTTCGTGTGCTCCGATGCCCGCGACGACGCCTGACGACGCGGGCAGCACCCCAGCCGACGCCGGTGCCGGTGCTGGAGTCGACGCGGGCGCCGACGCGGGCGTGGCGGCATGCTCGGGCACTGGCGCCTGTTCGGCCCTCTCGGCGACGCAGTGTCAGTTCGGGCTCGCGCTCGGGTGCGTGGGCGTTCGGACGACCTCGTGCAATCAGCGCGGGCAGTGCTCCGGCGCCGCCGCGCAGCAGAGCTCGACCGCTTGTCGTGGCGCGGGCGCGTGCGTGTGGGACGGCGGCTGTTCGTTCGACCCCTCGTGCCCCTCGAGGACGACGCAGCAGGCGTGCCTCGCCGCGAGCTGCACGTGGGTCGACCAGGTGACGAGCTGCACCGGCACGTGGAGCTGCGCGGCGCTGCTCGTCGATGGTGGCACGGCGGCCGACTGCGCCGCGTTCTCGAGCGCGACGGGCTTCGCCTGCCGTTGATCAGCTGCGGTCGTCGGCCTGGTCGCCGGGGTAGAGCAACACCTCGAGCTGCCCGTTGCGATGCGAGGTGACGAGGTCACGCCGAATGCCGGCGGCGACGAGGCGTTGGCGCAGCTTCGCGAGCGTCACGTCGAGGCGATGACGCAGCGGCTCGACGTCGGTGTCGCTCGGCCACAGCTGGCGCGCGAGCAGCTCCCACCGCAGCGGGCCGCCCACGCTCAGCAGCTCGGCGAACAGGCGCGCCTGCTGGCCCTTCAAGAGGCACGGCGCGGGCTCGCCTTCACGCCACAGCTGCACGCTGTCGAACAACGAGACGATGCGCAGGCGGCCACCGAGCGTCGAGCGGGGCGCGGTGTCGGGCACACCGACCTTCGCGACGGGCTCTTCGACCGCGCGAAGCGCCTTGCCGGCGACCGTCACCACGTCACCCACCTTCAGCGTTCGCACCGGGCCTTCACCGATGCGCACGCGCCAGCGAAGGCCGTCGCTCCAGACCACCGCCGCGGCCTTCTCGTGCACGCCCGTCACCAGGTGGAGCGACGGCGCCAGCAACACCGAGGTCGTGCCCACGAGCGTCTGCCGGGGAACACCGTCGCCTTCGAGCGCGAGCACCGCGTCGGGCAGCTCGACGTGGTCGACGGCCAGCATCACGGTGGGCGCGAGCTCGACGAGGAGCCCCGCGGTCAGCGTCACGCGCGTCACGTCTCGGCCGTCGACGCGAACGCGGCCCCGCAGCGCGAAGAGCACGAGCTCACCGCCGCGCAGGCTGATCATCGCGTGAGCCTCCGACACGCGGCCGTCGTCGATGCGCACGTCTGCGGTGAACGCGCGCCCCACGACCGCGCCAGGGCCCGCCGTCACCGTCGCGCCATCGGGGAGTCGCAGCTGCACGGAGGCCAACATCGGTGCCGCACGCTGAGGGGTGCCGCTCATCGAGTCAACGGTTCTCGTGCGATGGTGCGAGCATGTCACTCGAGGCGCTCGCGCCGTGGCTCATCGCAGTCGCGCTGCTCGGGCCCATCGTCGTGTGGCCGCTCGCGTTGGTCTCGCTGCTGCGCCTGATGACGGGCGTGCGCACGCTGGCCTCGGTCGAGGTTCAGCCGCGCGCGCGGTGGCCGACGTTGAGCGTGGTGAGCCCGGCCTGCAACGAAGAAGCGGCCATCGCGCAGTCGTTGAAGAGCCTCGTCTCGCAGGACTACCCGGCGCTCGAGGTCATCGCGGTGAACGACCGCTCGACCGACCGAACGGGCGCGCTCATCGACGAAGCCGCTGCGGCCGACTCGCGCATCGTGCCGGTGCATCTCTCGCAGCTTCCGCCCGGCTGGCTCGGCAAGCTGAACGCGATGGCGAAGGGCATCGAGCGCAGCAGCGGTGACTGGGTGCTCTTCGCCGACGCCGACGTGCGCTACGGGCCGCAGGCGCTGCGTCGCGCCATCACCTACGCCGAGCAGCACCAACTCGACTTCCTCACCGTGATGCCGCAGACCGATTCGGCCGGGTTCCTCGCCGACACCATCTTCGCGGGCACGGGCCTGGTGATGGCGCTCACCTCGCGGCCCTGGCGGGTGCGCGACATGACCACGACCGACGTCTTCGGCGTCGGGGCGTTCCTGCTCGTGCGCCGCAGCGCGTACCTGCGGTCGCCCGGCTTCGAGTGGCTCAAGCTCGAGGTGGCCGACGACATGGGGCTGTGTCTGATGATCAAACGCGCCGGAGGCCGCTGCGACGTCGTGAACGGTCGCGGCATGATCAGCCTGCGCTGGTACGAGTCGTTCCGCGAGATGACCGAGAAGATGCAGAAGAACTTCTACGCCATCATGGGGCGCTTCAGCCTCGCGCGGTCGGTGGCGATGGCGGCGGGGTGCGTCGCCTTCGCGCTGTCGCCGTGGCTGGCCCTGCTGCCCCAGGCACCGGCGCCGCTCGGGTGGCTCACGCTGGCGAGTCAGAGCGCGTTGGTCGTCGGCACGCTGCTCTTCAGCCGATGGAGCGGCCGTGACCCGCTGTACCCGGCGCTGTTCCCCAACGTGGCGTTGCTGCTGCTCGCGTTCATGTCGGTGCGCGCGGGCGTGCTGGGCCGCCGCATGGGCGGCATCACGTGGCGTGGCGTTCGGTACGACGCCGCGTTGCTCCGGTCTCAGCAGCGTTTTCGTCTGTGACGCGGCTTGCGGTGCCCGGTCAGGCCGATTAGATGTCATGACATGTATCGGCCCGCGCTTCTCGTTCTGTGGTCTCTGGGTTGTGCCACTGCACCGGCTCCCCTCTCGGCAGACGCCGCTCACAACAGCAGGTCGCCGGGCGAGCTCGTTCGGGCGCACCTGCGCGCCGTCGAAGCCGGCGACTGGCAGACCGCCGAGGCCCAGCTCGACCCCGCGTTCACGATGCAGATGAAGGGCATGCCGTTCTTCGTGAAGATTCCGTTCGCCGACGCGCTCGCGATGCACAAGGCTCGGAAGCGGGCGTTCCCCGACTTCACCTTCAACGAGAAGGTCGAGGCGGCCGAGGGCAACTCGGTGCGGGTCGCCGTCTTTCTGAAAGGCACGCACACCGGCTTCCTCGACTACCCCATCAAAGAGGTGCCGAAGCTCGAGGCGACCGGCAAACCCATCGACCTGCCCGCCGAGTACTTCACGTACTTCTTCGAGAACGACCGCATCACCCGCATCTACGGAGAGATTCCCGAGGGGCACGGCCCGCCGGCGCTCAAGAAACAGCTCGGCGTGAAGTAGAAGCGCCGTCGATGCCGAACCCCGTGCAGGACTTCGGAGCGTTGCTCAACGCCGCCTCGAGTGGGCTCTCGACGCTGGGCGACCGGGTGCTCAAGCCGCTCCGGGTGACGAGCGCGCAGTGGAAGGTGCTGGTGGTCCTGGCGCGGCGCGGGCCGTCACGGGTCTCGGGCCTCGTGCAGGTGCTCGAGCATGACCAGGCCGCCGTCTCGCGGCTCGTCACGCGCATGGAGCTCGCTGGCCTCGTCGTTCGCCGCGACGACCCGAATGACGCCCGCGCAGGGGCGGTGGCGCTGACCCCGCGTGGACGAAGAACGTACGAGCGCTGTGACGAGACGCTGCGCGAGGTGATGGGCACGCTCCAGCGGTCGTTGAAGCCGCGAGAGCAGCGGCAGCTGCGAGAGCTGCTGACGAAGTTCACCGCCGCCATCGACGCAGCGCTCGAGACGTCACGCTGAGCACCAGGGCGCCTTCGGCTGCATCGGCACTTCAGTACGGCCGGTTGATGGTGGCGCCGTTGAGCAGAATGCAGCCACCGTCGGGGAACGGCACGTCAGCGCCGAGCTGCCACTGCTCGAGGCGCACGTTCGACAGCGTGGCGTGGAAGGTGCCCGTGAAGTCTCGGGTGATGTTCACGAGGTCGATGGTGCCGGCTCGAGCGAAGTAGGCGCGGGCGCACGAGTCCAGGTCGGGGCAGCTCTCGCGAATGACGACGCACGCGGTGCAGGTGCTGTAGTCAGGCTCGAGCGCGAGGTCGCGCACGGCGGGAATCACCACGCCCGTCGTCATGCCGGTGAACGCCCAGTACACGTCGATCTCGAGCGAGTTGTACGGCGGGCCGTTGGAGTCGACCACGTAGCCGATGGCGTGTTCACGGCCTGCATCGGCCGTGCGGGAGTAGACGGCGAACCCATCGACCGCAGGGAACACATTCATCACGCGGCACATACGCGGGCCTGCATCGGGAGCCCCTGCATCGGGAGCGCCCGCATCGAACGGAGCGCCCGCATCGAACGGAGCGCCCGCATCGAACGGAGCACCCGCATCGAACGCAGCTCCCGACTCGAACGCAGCGCCCGCGTCGAACGGAACGGCCGCAGCGAACGGGACGGCCGCCGCGGGCGGGGGGGCGGGGGGGG
>JAEUJR010000691.1 GCA_016793585.1 Archangium sp. | reverse complement strand
GAGCCGGCCGGCTCGATCTTCTCGACGACGTTGCCGTGCATGTCGGTGCGGAAGCGCTCGTTGATGACGTCGTTCGGCCCGGGGCCGAAGCGGCTCTGCACGCGGCTGAGGGCTCCACGGGTCAACCCGGTCGCCTGCCCTTCGAAGTCGTTGCCGTCGTAGAAGAAGAGGGTCTCGGCGACCGACATGCCGGGCAGCGCGCCTCGGGTCTGGCGACGGGGTTTGCCGACGAACCACCGGCCGCCGGTGGCCGTGCCGGGGCTGATGAACTCGTTCTCGGTGAAGCGCTCGTCACCCGTGCAGGCCATGCCGCACGGCCGCCCGAAGGCGCCTGACTGGGTGCAGGCATCACAGGCGCGCGGCTGCTGCGGCGTGCCGAAGTGAATGACGCCCAGGTCACGCTGCGCCACCACGTTTCCGTAGCCGTCGTAGTCGTACTCGATGCGGGTGGTGACGGCGTTCGCGACGTCACGCTCGACGAGGGTGCTCGTCGTCGCGCGCTCGCAGATGAAGCTGATGGGAGGCGTGGTGACGCCGACGTCGGCCACGGGGCAGGTCTCGACCAGCACCGAAGCGTCAGAGAGCAGCACCTGGCTGGCGCCCATGCCCACGTAGACACGAGTGCGCACGCGGTTGCTGGCGAGGGCGGGGTTGGTCTTGCCGACGTCGTAGTCTTCGAGCGTCAGCCCGGGCTCCTGCGCGTCACGCGACATGTCCGAGAGCAGCTCGCGCTCGACCTGCTCGTACCCACGGAACTGCTTCTCGACGCCGTCGTAGAAGCCCGAGTGGTAGCGGAAGGTGATGAGCTCTTTGAGGCCCGAGGTGTCGCTGCCGGTGAGCGTGACGAACGACTCGAGGCGCTTCACGGTGACGTACGCGTTCGGAACGCGGTTGGCCCAGGGCATGTTGGCGGCCGCGTCGCGCGCCTGCTCGACGATGCTGCTGCCGTAGACGATGGCCTGCACGGCGCCGATGCCGTTGTCGATGCGCGAGATGAGGTTCGGCCGAACGGGGAAGAGCTCGAGGTACGTCACGGCGCCCGAGGGCTGCACCCAGACGATGTCGTCGGAGCCGTTGCCGTTCATGTCGGCGAACATCACGGTGGTGTTGGTGCCGCGGCTGGGAATCGAGCTGCCCTGCGCGAGGTCGGCGGTGGTGAGCAGGCGCACGGGGTCGAAGCGGTCGCCGTTGCGGTTGAGCGCGAGCCGCACCTCGTTGCCCGTCACGGCCACGACGTCGGCCAGGCCGTCGCCGTTGATGTCCTGCAGCTCGGCCTTGTCGGCCTGCGAGGCGTCGAGGCCGTTGAGGGTGATGGTGGCCCAGCTCGAGGCCCAGTTCCCGAAGCCGTAGTTCAGCTTGTAGAGCACCTGCACCGTCTGGCCGGTCACCTGCACCTGAACGGGGTCTTGCAGGCCGTCGCCGTTCATGTCGGCCAGCTGGAGCGTGCTCTCGTCGAACGCGACGCCGATGTTCTGCACCGTGAGGGTGTTGAAGCCGGTGACCGAGTTGACGAGCACCTCGGTGGTGGTGCCGCCGGGGTAGGTGCGCAGCCAGTCGATGCGGCGGTCGTTGTCGTAGTCGAAGAAGCGAACGAACTTCGGGTCTGACTGGCTCGGGTCGCTGTCTTCTTCGGGTGAGAACGACGACGGCAGGCCTGGCGCCGACGGCGCACACACCGACGAGGCCACCCAGTCACCCGAGCCGTTGTTGCACAACAGCGCGGGCACCTTGGCCTGGGTGATGTCGACGAAGCCGTCTCCGTTCACGTCGATGACCTGAACGCGGGCGTCTCCGATGACGAAGGGGCTCGAGGCGGTGGTCATCGAGCTCTGGCGCGGCGTGGGCTCGAAGCTGGTGCGGCCCTCGCCATCGAGCCGTGCCGTGAAGATGGAGTGGCGGCCCTGCGCGTCGGAGAAGACGACGTCGGGCAGCGCGTCGCCGTTCATGTCGATGAGGGTGGCGCGGCCCGTCGAGAAGTCGACACCGGCCAGCGTGCCCATGTCACGGGTGAAGGGCTTCTCGCACGAGGCGTCGCAGACGGTGCCCAGCGTCTTCGAGTAGGCGAAGCGGAAGGTGACGGGGTACGGCGCCATGCCGCGGCCGAAGCGCGCGATGCTCGAGAGGCGTGAGACGGCGCCCGACGTCGCGTCTGCTTCGTAGTTGAGCACGTAGACCCGCACGAGCTCGGGGTTGGTGGTGCCCGAGAAGATGCGAACGTCTTTGAGGCGCTGGGTGAGTCGCAGCTCGAAGCCGGGCGTCGCGTTGCTGATGACGTCGGTGCGGCCTTCCCACGTGAAGCGCACCGAGTGCCGCGGCGTCGCGCCTTCGTACAGGTAGTCCATGCGGTCGAGCAGCGGGTGCCCCGAGCCGTCTTTCGTCCACGAGACGCGCATGGCGTGGCCGAAGGCGTCGACCATGTGCACGAGGTGCCAGCGCCACACCCGCGACGAGGAGGGCACCCGGACCTGCGCCGAAGGCACCGCGCTGCCCTGCGCATCGGCGCCGAACGTTCCGACGCGGCCGTCGGGGTACTCCGCCGTCCAGTAGCCGTCTTCTCCGGTGCCGCGGGCCTTCCACGTCCACCGAATGAAGCCACCCTCGAAGCGCGTGCGGTACACCGCGTCGGCGCCTGACTCCGACACCCGCACCAGCTCGTCACTGCCGTCGACGACGAAGCGGTCGGTCAGGTCGTACTTCTGCAGCCCCTTCGACGTCATTCGCTCGATGGAGAAGCTGGGCATCGACCAGCCGATGCCGAGCGGCCCCGCGCCAGACGAGGAGCTGTAGGAGAGCGAGAGCGAAGGCGTGACGCCGGCGAAGCCGGGCGGTACCTCGATGGCGACGTTGTAGCGCATGGCGCCCTGGTTGCCCTCGACGGTGGCGTTCTCGCCCACGCCATCGATGCTGCCCGGAGCCGCGGGAAGAACGACGCGCTCGTCAGAGACGCCCGCCGCAGGGTTCGCCGCGGCGAGTGACGCCGTCAGCGCAAGCGCCGAAACCACCAGTCGAGTGAGTGTCATCACGAACGGTGGTGCTGCGGGCAAACACGTTACCGCCCCACCGTTCAGTGTTGGTCGCTTGGTCATGATGTGTGGTCTCCCCAGAATCAGTTCGGGGCCTTAGCTCGAATGCCGGCGCATTGAAAAGTTCCAACGAGCCCCCATCGGCCGAGCACCGCGACGCTCGGCATGAGGGTCGTCACGTTCGCAGCGGTCGGGCTCGAGCTGCTGATCAACGTCGCGAACGACGGCGCGACGCCGAAGAAGAACTGATCAGCCGGGCCCGCAGCACGCACCTCCTGAGGAAAGGTGTACGCAGCGCGACGGCGCGCTAGCCTGCCCGCCTCTCTTGTGACGAAGCCCGGCGACGAGACCATCAACGACTTTCGCGGTCCGATGGGGCGCGACCCTCTGCTGGGGTCGCGCGTCGACGACTACGAGGTGCAGTCGGTCATCGGCTCGGGAGCGATGGGCATCGTCTACCGGGTGCAGCACGCCGTCATCGGCAAGCCGGCGGCGCTGAAGGTGCTCAAGCCCGACTACGCCGACGACCCCGACATGGTGCAGCGGCTCATTCGTGAGGCCCGCACCGTCAACGCCATTCGCCACCCAGGCATCGTCGACATCTTCGGCTTCGGCACGCTGCCCAACGGCCAGTCGTACATCGTGATGGACCTGCTCGAAGGCGAGCCGCTCGACGCGTGGGTGAAGCGCGAAGCGCCGGCGCCGTTCAAGAAGGTCGCGCCGATTCTCGACGAGATTCTGGGCGCGCTGCACGCGGCGCACGTGGTGGGCGTCATTCACCGTGACTTGAAGCCGGGCAACGTCTTCTACGAGTCGCACCCCGAGGCGCGCAGCCACGTCAAAATCATCGACTTCGGGCTGGCGCGTCAGGCCGACCGCGCGGGTGGCTCGGTGCGGCCGACGAACCCGGGCACGCTCATCGGCACGCCGGCCTTCATGGCGCCCGAGCAGGTGCTGGGCAC
>JAEUJR010000631.1 GCA_016793585.1 Archangium sp. | reverse complement strand
GTTCCACGACAAGATTCCCCTGAAGAAAGACCTCGCTGACGCGGGCGTGCGCATCGTGCCGCCGGGGGTGGCGCGGTACGGCGCGTTCCTCGAGCGCGGCGTGGTGGTGATGCCCGGCTACGTGAACATCGGCGCGTGGGTGGGCGCGGGCACCATGGTCGACACCTGGGCCACCGTCGGCAGCTGCGCGCAGATCGGCCGCAACGTGCACCTCTCGGGCGGCGTCGGCATCGGCGGCGTGCTCGAGCCCTCGACCGCGACGCCAGTCATCATCGAAGACGGCGCCTTCATCGGCAGCCGGGCCGTCATCGTCGAGGGCGTGCAGGTCGGTGAAGAGGCCGTCATCGGCGCGAACGTGGTGCTCACCGCGTCGACGCACATCATCGACGTCACCGGCGCCCAGGAGGTCGTGCACAAGGGCCGGGTGCCGCCGCGCAGCGTGGTGATTCCCGGGTCGCGCGCCAAGAAGTTTCCCGCGGGGGAATACCAGGTGCCGTGCGCGCTCATCATCGGGCAGCGCTCGGCGACGACCGACTCGAAGACCTCGCTCAACCAGGTGCTGCGCGACTTCGCCGTGCCGGTGTGATGCTCGCCCGCTCCCTCGCAGAACGCGCGCTGGCGCTGATTCGCATTCCGTCGGTCATCGGGCACGAGCAGGCGCTCGCGAACGTGGTCGAGGCGTGGGCGCTCGAGCGTTTCGAGCGCGCCGACGTGGTGCGGGTGTCGAACTCACTCGCGGTGGGAAAGCGGAGCGACCCGCGGCCCGCGCTCTGTCTCGTCGGCCACCTCGACACCGTGCCCGAGAACCCCGACGGCACCGAGCCGCGCATCGAGGGCGACCGCCTCATCGGCCTGGGCGCCTCCGACATGAAGGGCTCGCTGGCGGTGATGATGGCGCTCGCCGACGCCCTGCCGCTCGACACCCTGCCCTTCAACCTGCGCCTCGTCTTCTACGAGCGCGAAGAGGGCCCGTTCCTCGAGTCGGGGCTGGGCCCGCTCTTTCAGGCCGCGCCCGAGCTCAAGCAGGCCGCGTTCACCATCGCGATGGAGCCCACCGACGGCGCGGTGCAGGTCGGCTGCGTCGGCTCGCTGCACGCGAAGCTGTCGTTCACCGGCAAAGCCGCGCACTCGGCGAGGCCGTGGCAGGGCACCAACGCGATTCACGCGGCGGCGGGCGTGCTGACCGACCTCGGGGCGAGAGAACGTCGTGAGGTCATCGTCTCGGGCCACACCTTCTTCGAGGTGATGAGCGCCACGCTGGCGAAGGGCGGCCGCGCTCGCAACGTGGTGCCAGACGCGTTCGAGCTGAACGTGAACTACCGCTTCGCGCCGGGCAAAAGCCTCGACACGGCGAAAGAAGACGTGCTCGCGCTGGTGAAGGGC
Source organism: Archangium sp. (assembly GCA_016793585.1). Next base: position 3,579 of record JAEUJR010000631.1, on the reverse strand, counting down.
CGATGTGCCGTGGAGTTCACCGACCTCGCGCCGTCGGGCGGCGTCTGCGCAGGCAACCCGCACTTCGAACGGCTCGTCGCGCTCACGGGCCGGCCGGCCGAAGCCAAGCAGGCGTGGACGGATGTGGCCCGCCTCTCGGAGTGGGGCCTCGACGCGGTGAACTACGGCCCGGGCGAGACGGCGCAGGCGCACCAGAAGGGCGAGAGCGCGTCGGTCGCGGCGCTCGGCCACGCCTACGTCGCGCTCACGAAGCTGCTCACCGGCACCTGAGCCGAAGAGCGCCGTTCCTGTCTCGCGAGCGGTGAGTCCGACTTCGAGGTCTGGGCACCCGGAAGCGCCGAAGCACACGTTTGTCGGCCGCTCCCAACACCTGCAGCGTCGACCCGACAATCGAGTGGCAGAAAACCCGCGCCTGCCGCGGAGCAGTTGCCGCTCGACGCTGGCAACCCGTTTGCTGGAGTGGGGCCATGCACCGCTTCGCTCTGCTCGCCCTGCTCTGCTCGTGCGCTCCATCGTCGATGACGCCTGAAGGCCCACCGCGCTTCGTCGGCAAGGTCTCGGGCACCGACGCCCTCATCGGGCTCGCCGTCGAAGACGGCTCGGTCGTCGCCTACGTCTGCGGCAAAGACTCGTGGGAGACGCGCACCGGCTGGTTCGCCACGGGCTTCGAGTCAGCCGAGGCCGTCGAAGAGGGCGCGCTCGTCTCGGTGTCGAGCGCCTCGGGGCACACGCTCGAAAACGCGGTGGTGGAGCGCAGCCAGGTGACGGGCTCGATTCGTTTCGCCGATGGAACGGTGGCGCCGTTCGTGGCCGAGCGGGCCGACCCGCGCACGGCTGCCGGGCTGTACGACACCACCTCGAGCGAAGGGCAGGCGGGCCTCATCATCACCAACGACCTCGAGGCCGCAGGCGCCGCGACGGCCATCAGCGGCACCGACGTCGCTCCGACGCGCGCGCAGGTGCAGGTCGTCGGCACCCTCGTGGGCACGCCGTCTCCGCCCACGGTGACCGTCTCGGTGCCCAACCTGAGCGTCACCACGCTCACCCCGGTGGTGCCTGCGCAGCAGAGCGTGACCGCCACCAGCCCGACGCTCGTGATTCTCGTGCACGGCATGTCTCACCCCGTCGACAGCCAGCTGCGCCTCGTCGACACGCCCGAGTACTCGCGCGGTGAATGGAGCGTCGACTTCCTGCGGGGGCTGTTGGGCGCCGCGCCGAACACCGCGCCGCCGCTCTTCAGCTTCTTGCGGCCGTTCTCCGACGCCGAGTACCTCACCGTCGGCGCCCCGTTTCCGTCGACGCTCACCGACGCCACCGTCACCTCGAACGCGGGGCTCCCGGCCAACTTCGTGACGGCCGTTCCCGTCGACGTCACGCCCGCGCCGCTCGGCCAGACGCCACGCATTCCCCGGCCTCCGCCCATCTCGGCCTTCATCACCTACCGCGACTCGGGCGCCGGGCTGGTGGAGTCGGGCCAGCGCATCGCGAACCAGGCCTACCTCGCGCTGCGCTGGTACGAGCAGACCTTCAAGAAGACGCCGCGGCTCGTCTTCGTCACGCAGAGCTTCGGCGGCGTCACCTCACGCTTCGTGCTGAGCGCGCCGCTGACCGCCGAGCTGACCAACGCGCGGGTGCCCTTCGACGGCGTCACGCTCACGGCAGAAGATCTGCGACGCATGATCTACGTGCGCGACCGCACCATGTCGCTCGTCACGCTCGGTACGCCGCACGAGGGCAGCTTCCTCGCCGACGTGGGTGTGCCCGCGCAGATGGCGCTGCAGGACGTGGCGACGGGGCTCGAGAACCAGGTCGCGCCGAACTCCGAGGCCGGGCGCTTCGGCGCGTCGTTGCGCATCGCCGCGAACATCTTCCCCGACCTGACCGACGAAGCTGTGACGACCAACGCGGCGCTCACGGCAGCACGGGAGGGGTTGGCCGAGGTGCAGCGCCGGCTCAACGGGCGGGCCCTGCGCGATCTGCAGCACCCCTTCTGGGAGCGCGTGAACCAGGGCCCGCTGCACCCGCGCCGCGCCCGGCGCGCGACGTCGCCGATTCTCAACGCGTCGAACCAGCTCATCCCCGTGTACGCCGGAGGCTCCCGCTCACCCGGCGGCCGCGCCTTCACTGGCCCCGAGCTGTCGGCCTTCACCCGCTTCGGCGCCGAGAGCCCGAAGGAGCAGACGTGGATCATGATGACGATGTTCGCCGACTTCGTGATTCGCGCGGCGCGGCTGCAGGGCTTCGGTTCGTCGACGACGACGCTGTTGGCCGACTTCGACGGGCAGCTCGACCGGCGGCGCCGCCTGTCTGACTTCGGCGCCTTCGCCCGCGAGCGCCTTCAGGCGGTGGTTGGCAGCCTCAGCCCCTGGGCCCTCGACTCGACGCAGACCACGACCGCGCTCGACGGCGCCATCGCGCTGGCGTTTGGCCAGGGCAGCCGCGTCACCATCCCCGTCACGCTCGACCAGGAGGGCCGCTTCGAGCTGACGGGCCGGGTGCGGGCGCCAGCGCTCGGCTTCTCGTGCACCGACGGCTCGAGCACCTTCCGCATCGTGATGGACTTCGGGCGCCTGCTGACCTCGCTCGTGCAGACGTACACGAACCTGGGCAACGCCCGAGCCCGCGCCGGCGCGCTCGACCTGAACGGGTTGATCTCGGCGCTGGGCCTCGCGGCCGCCAACATCGACGACATCAAAGACTGGTTCGTCACGAAGTACGCGGCGCTCACGGTGCCCGATGGCCGCTGCAAGCTGCCCGACGCGAACCCGCTCAACCTCTTGAGCCTCGCGAACCTCGGCAACTGGCGAACGGTGGTGGCCGACGACGTGTTCCCCTCGCCGGTCTGGGTGCGCACGGGCGCGGTCGCGCAAGACGACGAGATCGACACCGACGGCCCGGTGGCCTTCGACTCGGCCATGGGCCTCACGCTCGGCACGCAGACGCCGCTCTTCTTCGACCACGCCCGGCGCGACGACGTTCGCAACGGCGTGCCCTCGGGTGGCTCGTGGTACCGCTTCTTCGATTCGCCCATCGAGGCCGACTGTCACGGCATGCAGCACCAGTTCATCGCCGGCCAGTGGGTGGTGCAGACGTTCGTGCCTGCGGGCCCGGTGCCGCGAGCAATGGGCCTGGGCAGCTTCTGACGTCAGCCGCCCATCAACGCGGCCTGCACGTTCTTGAGCAGGGCGATCTCCTCTTTCTGCACCTTGCCGTCGGCGAGCACGAGGGCGCGCGCGGCCTGCAGCGTCTCGTCGGAGCGCGAGCGCAACAGCTCCCAGTTCGGGTCGGAGGGGCGGCGGCCGGCCTTCACGGCCTCCATCAGCTTCTGCAGCGCGATCTCGGGCACCGACCAGCTGCGGCCCAGGCCGAGCAGCATGTTCGCCTCGGTCTGATCGACCGCACCGTCGACCCACGCGACGTGCAGCAGCAGCTTGAGGACTTCGAGGTTGAACTGGTCGTCGGTCGAGAGCGCCATGGCGAGGCCGCAGCTTACACCGCGTGCGTCGCGTCAGACGGCCAACGAATCGAGACGGTCGTTCCATCGCCCGGGGTCGACTGAATCCCCACCGTGCCGTGGTG
>JAEUJR010000577.1 GCA_016793585.1 Archangium sp. | reverse complement strand
CTCGCCGGTGGCACGGCGACGTGGGCGCGCTCGTACCTGAACTACCCGCACTTCGCCGCGGTCGGGCAGTACGTCTTCTACGGGGGCACGACCGACAACCAGTACTCGTTCAAGAACATCGGCGCGTACGACACGACGGCGAACGACGATCAGGTCGTGGTCTCGGGCGGCTCGCTCGACAGCAAGTTCGTCATGGCCGACACCGACGCATTCTACTTCGTCGAGTACCGCAACGCCGACGCCGTGCTCGCTCGTGCGCCGTTCGATTCGGCCAATGCGATCGATCTGCTCACCGGCTCCGGCATCATGCGCGAGACGACGGTGCTGCAGCCGAGCGAGATCTTCACCATCGCGAAGGTCGGCATGGAGGAAGGCCTGTGGAAGGTGTCGCTGACCAACCCGGCGCAGCGGTCGCTGGTGCTGAACATGGCCGACCTTCACGGCACGTCGCAGGCCGGCCCGAGTCACCTGCTCTCGCGCGGCGACGGCTGGCTCTTCATCAGCGGTACGACGGTGTATCGAACGGTCGCTCCGAATCAGTGACGGAGCGCAAACACTTCGGACTTCGGCGACACGACGAGCGGGCCCGACTTCGAGTCGACGAGCGCCATCACGGGAGCAGCTGAGATCTGCTTCCACTCGAGCCCATCGGCAGCGTGGAAGAGCCCCTGCTGACCGCCCATCAGCACACCGTCGGCGGTCGCGAGCAGGCTGATGGGCTTCGTCGGAATCGGGCACGGCGCGTACTTCGTCTTCTTCGCGCCAGTGCCGAGCACGCTGACGAGCCCCTCACCGACCGCGACGATGGCGTTCGAGGTGAACACCGCATCATCGAGGTGCGCCTTCGCGCTGCCGAGCTTCACGATTCCGTCGGGCGTCACTTCGCTGAACTGCTTGAACTGCAACCCGATGAGTCGATCACCGTTCGCCAGCAGCCTCGCGAGCGTCCAGTGTTTGCCCTGCACCGCCAGCGTCCACGTCTTGCCGTCGGGGCTCGAATAGATGCGGCCCTTCGCTTCGTCGCCGTTGTTGTAGCCCGCGAGCCACCAGGTGCCCTTCGCGTCGATGATGAGATCGTTGATGCGCAGGCTCTCGGGCGGCGCGACGAATCCTGATGGCGCGATTCGAGCTGTGGGACCGATCGTGAGCATCGCCGCGTGATGTCCGTGTACGTCACAGAACGCGAAGCCCTTCGGGGTCACGACTCCGTTGAACATCGGCCGAACGACGGGCCTCGCGCCGAGGTTCACGGCGCTTCCGTCGATCGGCGCTGGAACGAACGTCTCTCCCGTCTCGGACCAGTACGCAGGGCCCAGCGCGCTCAGCTCGGTGCCGTACATGCCGGGGAACAGCAGCACCCCACCGCCATGCGCGAAGACGGCGTACGACGAAGCTGGCGTTGCGACGAAGCGGGGCTCGAGTGTGAAGGGCACGCCGTGACGCTAACCCAACAGTCGCGTGAGACGGGCCATCGCTCCGGGCAGCGCGCGCACCACCATCGTGCGGCCGGTCTCGTCGAACGACTCCGAGACGACCCGCGCGTTCTCGTACACCTGCGCGACGATCGCCTGCTTCGCGTAGGGAATGACCAGTGAGGCTTCCGTCATCGAGGCTTCGAAGTAGTCGATGAGTCGTTGCCGAAGCGCCGTGACGTCTTCGGGAGCGTGCGCCGACAGGACGACCGCGTCGGGGTGACGCTGAAGGAGCGCCGCGCGGGTCGCAGCGTCGAGCCGATCGGCCTTGTTGAAGAGCAGCTGGTGCGGCACCGAGCCGGCACCGATCTCCTCCAGCACGCCGCGCGTGACCTCGAGCTGGGACTGCCACGTCGGGTCCGACGCATCGACCACGAGCAGCAGCAACGACGCCTCGAGCGCTTCATCGAGCGTCGACTTGAACGACGCGACGAGATCGTGCGGCAGCTTCTTGATGAAGCCGACGGTGTCGGAGATCAGAATTCGCGGCCGCGTCTCGGGCTGCAGCGCACGCACCGTGGTGTCGAGGGTGGCGAAGAGACGATCGGCGACGAGCACCTCGCTCCCGGTGAGCGCCCGCATGAGCGAGGACTTGCCCGCGTTCGTGTAGCCGACGAGCGCGACGCGCAGCTGATCGCGTCGAGCGAAGCGGCGCTGGTCCTGATCGGCGTGAATGGTGGCGAGCTGCTCGCGGAGCTCGGCGATGCGGTCTCGAATCTTGCGGCGATCGAGCTCGAGCGACGACTCACCGGCGCCGCGGCCCTGCTGACGTTCGGTTCCACCCGGCGCCTCACGCAATCGCGGAGCCACGTACACGAGCCGAGCGATCTCGACCTGCATGCGCGCTTCGCGGCTCTTCGCGTGACGGTGGAAGATGTCGACGATCACGCCGGTGCGATCGAGCACCTGCGCGCCAGTCGCCTTCTCGAGGTTGCGTGCCTGGCTGGGTGACAGCTCGTGATCGACGACCACCACGGTCGCGCGAACCTGCGGCGGAGCGGCCTCACCTTCTGCCGGCGCCTCTTCTTCCTCCTCGACCTCTTCTTCTTCAGCTTCTTCGGCTTCCCACGCCTCCTTCGCCTTCGAGCTGCGCTCCTTCGCGCCAGACGGAATCTCTCCCGTGCCGCCGGTGATCGCCGCCAGCTCCTTCAACTTGCCCTTGCCCAGCACCGAGCCTGACGCGAGCCGTTCCCGCTTCTGAGAAATCGTCGCGACGACTTCGAACCCGAGCGTGTGAACGAGGCGGCCCAGCTCAGCGAGGTCGGCGGCGTGCTCGACATCAGTCACTCCGTGCACTTGCACACCCACCAGCACGGCTTTCGGCGTCGGCGCCTGCGTCGTCAGCATGGCCGCTCGTACCACAGGAAGGAAAATGTCCCCGCCAGACGCACCCGGACGAATCACGGGGCATGAAAACCTTCGTGTTGATGGTGGCGTTGTCGTTTCTGGCCGGCTGCGGAACCGCGGCTCCCGCGATGTGTGACTCGCGAACGTGCTCGGGGTGCTGCGACGGCGCTGGTCAATGCCACGCGGGAACCGGAGCCCTCGCGTGCGGGAGCAACGGCGCGCAGTGCTTCGCGTGCGGTTCGAACGAGACGTGTGACGGGCAGATGTGCCGAGCGTCGTTCACGAGCGGAGGCGGGAGCGCGGTGCTGGGCGGAGGAAGCGCAGCGGGTGGAATGGCGAGCGCAGGCGGAATGGGTGGTGGTTCTGCCGGCGGATCCGTTCTCGGCGGAGGAAGTGGCGGCGGGGTTGTCGCTGCGGGCGGCTCGGCCGGAGGCGGCATGCTCGGTGGCGGCAACGCGGGCGGAGGAACCGTAACGGCAGGAGGCTCCGCGGGTGGAGGCAACGCG
>JAEUJR010000575.1 GCA_016793585.1 Archangium sp. | reverse complement strand
GACCTCTACTTCCGGCTCGCGGTCGCGTCCCTGCGCGTGCCTCCGCTGCGTGAGCGGCGCGACGACCTTCCCCAGCTGGTTCGCGCGCTGCTGGTGCAGCTCGGGCGTGAGTCGTTCGAGCTGAGCGCCGACCTCGTCGCGCTCGTCAGACATGGTGAGCGACAACATCGTGCGCCCGATGGTGATGACGGCCTGCCCCTCGACGATGGCGGCCTCGACCCGTGCGCCGCCGATGAGCGTGCCGTTCGTCGAGCCGAGGTCCTTCACGAAGACGCCGTCGGGCCGTGGCTCGAGCTGCACGTGCTGGCCCGAGACGGCTGCGTCAGAGAGGCGCAGGTCGACGCCGTCTCCACCCCCGACGACGATGGCCCGGGTCACCTCGAGCCCCTTGCCCTGGTCGGGCCCTCCGACGACGCGCACCGTCCACGAGATGTGGTGAAGCGCGCCTTCGGCGTCGAGCCGCAGAAGGGGCGACGACAGCTTCTCGGTGCGGCGGGTTCGGGTGTCGAGCATCGAACGTGAACCCTATCGCAGGCACCCCGAAGCAGAGCGGCGGCCCCGGTGTCAGGTCGGCCTGACACGGCGTGGGCCGTTCGACGCGCCGTGGGCCTAGGCTCGTTCGCCCATGGAGTTGCTTCAGCAGTGTCTGGCCATCGGCGTCGAGGTCTGCGGCTTCAGGCGGGGCTGCGTGTCGATGCGCGAAGACGGTGGCGACCCGTGGCTCGAGCTCGACGGCACCGTCTCGCAGGAGCAGCTCGCGTCGCTGCGGCGTCGGCTCCCCGGCGTGCGCGTCGACCTCAGGTCATCGCCTGGTCCGGGTGTGGCCTTCGCGGTGCCTGGCGTGACGCCTGCCCTGGCGCGCGCCTTCGTCGAACGTGCGCATGACGACTCCGGTGTGACGTTGACGGTCATGTTCTCGAGCACCGCCCCCATTCCGCTGCGTCTCCCCGATGGGCTCGACGCCGTGCGCCGGCAGCCAGAGGTGTTTCTGACCACCGTCGAGGCGAAGCAGCTGCTCGCGCTCGCGCTTGCGGGGCCTGCGGTCGAGGTCTGCGCGCGCCGCGCGACGCAGGTCGAGGTCACGTTCGACGGGCTCGTCTCCATCTCGGACGACAGCGGGCGCTATGCGTTCGAAGCGCTCGAAGACACGGAGGACACGCTGGTGGAGCGGTTGGTCGAGCACGTCACGTACCAGCGCACCGTGAAGGGCAGAGCGCACGACGAGGCCGCCGTCGTGAACGCGTTGTCGAACACGTTCTCCATCGAGGTGGTGCGCGGCGGCGACGTGCTGCAGCAGCGCTGGCGGCTCGGGCGAAGGGTCGGGCCGGTGACGCAGGGCTCACGTCGGGGCCGCTTCGACAACACCCTCTTCTTCGAGCCAGACCCGGTGCTCTTCGAGCGGCCGCTTCGCCGCGAAGAGGTTCGCGAGGTGGTGGAGCACCTCGCCGGGCTGCTCCCGCGCGCGACGTTCTTCTTCGACGGTGTGGCCTTTCACGTCGAGACGCTCGAGGCCGCCGCGCGCAAGGTCATCGGCAGCACGCCGCTGTGGAGCGAGCAGCTCTTCCACTTCTCCATCGACGAGCCTGACTTCACGGTGCGGGTCGCGCTCGGCCTGTGCGACGCCGCGCAGCCTCCGCTCCACGTGCTGCGCAACGCCCGGGTGACGAACCCCTTCGGCATGCCAGCTCGGGGCGTGCGGCGCTCGCTGGCCAGGGCGGTGAAGCTCTCGCCGCACACCGAGGCTCCGACCCGACACCTCACGGGCATCGTCGCCTTCGAGACGGTCGACGACGTGAAAGAGACCGACGCGCTCCTGACGCTCATCGAGCAGCGCTTCGTCGAGGCCTGGAGCGTCTACCTCGACGCCGTACCTCGAGCCCGGGAAAGGCTCAGCGCGGCGTGGGCGGGGAGCGAAGCCTTCTGACCGTCGCGCGAGCGCGGTCCATTCACCGAGCGGCGGCTGTCACGGGAGCAGCGAGATGCCCAGCACGCCGGTGAGGCCCGCGGCGAAGAGCGAGAGCAGCCCGAGCACACCGTGAAGGTTGGCGAGGTGCTTCTTGCCCGAGGTGAGCTGGCGCCCGAGCAGGTAGAGCGCGACGAAGACAGCCGTCGTGACGAGGCCCAGCTTGCCGTGGAACGTGGCGAGCGGCTTCATGTCACGCAGGAAGACCGCCGAGCCCAGGCCGCCGATGGCCGAGGCGGCGAAGAGCACCACGCTGACGGGCCCGAGCTTCAGGTGTCGCGCGAGACTGCCGGCCGGAGCCGTCACCCGCCGCAGCCGCTGAAGGCGCTGATGAAACCCCGCACGAAACACGAGCCAGGCCAGCAGCAGCGTCACGGTGGCGAGGGCCGGGTGGCCGTAGACGAGCAGCGCGTTCATCGCCTGTCTCCGCTCGAAGGAACCTCACGCATGCGGCGGCGGCCTACCACACGCGGGCACTGATTCGAGCGATGAGCCCCGCTCGCCAGGCCGCGGCGCCTTCGTCGGCCGGGGCGGGCCGCTGCGGTATGAGCCGCCCATGACTTCTCTGCGCGTCGAAGGTGATGGCTCGTACATGCCGACCGAGGCCGACCCTCCCTACGCGCGGCTGGGTGGCGTCGACGCGACGAAGGCGCTGGTCGAGGCCTTCTACGACGCGATGGAGACGCACGAGCCCGAGCTGACGGCGCTGCATCGGTGCGACGCTCCGGGGAAGGTGAGCCGCGAGTCGCGCGACCACTTCGCCTCGTTCCTCGTCTACTGGCTCGGTGGGCCGCAGACGTACCTCGAGACGCGAGGCCACCCGAGGCTGCGCATGCGCCACGGGAAGGTCGTCGTGAACGTCGCAATGCGCGATGCCTGGCTGCGGAGCATGCAGCGGGCCCTCGACGCGAAGGGCGTCACCGGCGGGGTGCGGGCGTACCTCGACAAACGGTTCGCCGAGGTCGCCGACTTCTTGCGCAACGTCGACCACTGAGGCGAGGGGCTGCGAGCGGTTCCACGGGGTTCGCGGCCCCATCGGCGCTTCTCGCCGCGCCGGCGTCGATGAAATGATGGAGCCGTGTTCAAGCTCGATACCGCCGACGACCTGCTCGACGCCTTCCGCCCGAAAGACCGCAAGACGGTCGACGTCACCGCACTGACGTTCCCCCTCGTGGTGAAGGACTACGTCGCCTGGCCGCACCCTGGCGGCGGCAAGGTGTTCATCGTCTTCGCGACGCCAGGCGGAGCGCCGACGGGCATCGCCTTCGACACCAACGGTGCTGGCACCTCGGTGCCGGCGATGTGCTCATGGTGTCACTCTTCGGTCGCAGGCACGGGCGTGGGGTTGCTGACCGCCACCGTCAACGGGAACAGACGCGCGGGCGTGCACGTGTGCACCGACCTGAGCTGCCGCGAGAAGCTCGAAGAGGCAGCCAATCGCACCGGCGCGAGCGTTCGCCCTGCGATGGAGAAGCTCATCGCTCGCATCGGCCAGTTCGCGAGTGATGCGCTGAAGATCGACCTCTCTGGCGCGGGTCGCTGAGCGCAGCCTTCACACCTTGTTGCCAAAGAGGTCGAGCTGGGGCCCCCGCGCTTCGGGCTCGGCGACCACCTGCTCGGGCCCCGCCTCGACCAGCGCCGGGTCGAACAACGCCCGCTCGAAGACGGCGCTGACGGGCCCGTGGTCGCTGCTGCCGAACTGGCGCTCGGCCGTACACGTCTTCGCGAGGGCCGACATCGCCGCGCTCGTCAGCACGTAGTCGATGCGCCAGCCGATGTTGCGCTCACGGTGCTCCCGCCACGGCGCCCACCACGTGAAGACCGACTCGTCGTCGGGCGCGAAGTGTCGGCCGAGGTCGGTGAGGTGATTCGCGAGCAGCCGCTCGAAGAGCGCGCGTTCGTGCGGTGTCTGTCCCACGAGGGTCTCGTTTCGCTCCGAGGCGTGCACGTCGCTCGCCGTGCGCGTGACGTTCAAGTCGCCGCACAGCACCAGGTCGTGGCCGCTGCGCAGCTCGGCCGCGGCCCACGTCGCCATCGCCTCGAGGAAGGAGTGCTTCGCCGCCAGGTCCTTGCCGCCGTTGGGCACGTAGATGGAGGCGAGCCGCAGCCTCCCGAGCTCGGCCACCACGATGCGCTGCTCGAAGTCGAAGGCGGGGTGGCTGAAGCGCGGGCGCACCGGGCAGCACGCCTTGCGCACCAGAATCGCGACGCCCGAGTAGCCCTTGTTGCCGTGCCAGTACGACCAGTACCCCTCGTGCTTGGAAAGGCTGACGGGCACCTGGTGCACCGACGCCTTCACCTCCTGCAGGCACAGCACGTCGGGCTGCGCCTCGCGCAGAAAGTCGTACACGTCGCTCTCACGCGCGCGCACGCCGTTGATGTTCCACGTGCAGAGCTTCACGGCGTCGGAGCGAACGAGCGCACGCGTTTGACCAGCGCCTGAACGACCTCTGGTTGCGAGGCGAGGTCGGGGTTCGCGGGCATCAGCGGGCTCTTCCCCACGGCCGCCCCACCCTCGACGATGACCTTCGCGAGGTGCTCGTCGGTCACGCTCTTCTGCCACTCGCCGTCGACGTACGCGCGCGGGTGCGGGGTGAGCGCCTTGGCGGTGTCGGTCTCGGCGCGGCCGTCGAGGCCGTGACAGCTCGCGCACAGCCCGGTGAAGAGCGCGTCGGCCTTCGCTTCGGGCGTCGTCGGCGTAGGCGGAGCGGTTGGTGCAGGTGCTCCCGGCAGCTCGACGGGCCCGGGTGCATCGACGTTCGCGCCCTGCGCCACCCACGCGCCGAGCAGGTCGCGCTCGGCCTGCGTGATGCCAGTGAGGTTGCCCAGCGGCATCGTCTTCGTCGCCACCGCGCGCAGGTAGACGCGCTCGGCGTGCTGGCCAATCTGCTCCTTCGTCTCGAGCATGATGCCCTGTGGCGGCGCGGTGAACATCGCGGTGCCCGGCTTCGCCGCGTGGCACGACACGCAGCGCGACTGCACGATGGCGTTCACCGTCGCGAACGAGACCGGCTTCGCCGAGGTGTACTGCTCGAGGCCCGGCAGCGACTCCTGCTTCGGCATCGTCATGAAGACGAACGCCCCCATCGACGCGAAGAGTGACGCGAACACGAGCGGGTGCGTCTTCGCGCGAAAGTTCATCACGTACTTGAGCGAGGCGCCGAAGACGAAGAGCACCACCACCACGACCCACGCCTGCGCGTGGCCGTACGTCGAGGGGAAGTGGTTCGACAACATCGTGAAGAGCACCGGCAGCGTCAGGTAGTGGTTGTGCACCGAGCGGCCCTTGGCGCGCAGGCCATAGGTGACGTCGACGGGCGTGCCCGCCTTCGTGGCCGCCAGCATGTGCCGCTGCGAAGGAATGATGCGGAAGAAGACGTTCGCGGCCATCACCGTGCCCATGGTGGCGCCGAGCTGCAGGAACGCGCCGCGCCCCGAGAACAGGTGCGTGAGCCAGTACGCGAGGCCCGCCAGCAGCCCAAGGCCGACGACGCCGAAGGCCCGGTTGTCTTTCGAGAGCGGCGTGAGCCACAGCAGCTCGTAGAGAATGAACGCCGCCGGCAGCAGCCCGAGGCTGATGAGCGTCGCCTGCGTGCGCGTGAGGTCGGCGACGGTGGAGTCGATGAGGAACGAGGCGCCGCTGCCGTAGTAGACGACGCTCAGCAGCGCGAAGCCCGAGAGCCACGTCGTGTAGCTCTCCCACTTGAACCAGTAGAGCTGCGCCGGCAGCTCGTTCTGCGCGAGCGACTTGCGCTTCACCACTTCATAGAAGCCGCCGGAGTGCGTCATCCACAGCTCGCCGACGACGGTGCCTTCACGCGGCTTCGTCGGCGCCGTCAGGTGGCTGTCGAGCCACATGAAGAGAAACGACTCACCCACCCCCATGATGGCGGCGATGACGTGCACCCAGCGCACGAGAAGGTTGAGCCACTCGAGGACGATGGTCATGAGCGCCGACGGTCTTAGCCGAGTCGGCTGGGCCGTGACGGTCTTCTGTCGGCTCGAGCGACGCCTCCCCGGCAGGAGAGGGCGCTGACGTTCTCTCAGCGACAGCCGCACGCCTGACGGCTACGCCTACGCCATGAACGCCCCGCTGTCGGAGACCCCTCCGGCGCTCACCCGTCAGCAGAAGATGCTCACCCTCGCGGGCACGCTGCTCTCGATGTTCCTCGCTGCGCTCGACCAGACCGTCGTCGCGACCGCCGGCCCCGACATGCAGCGCTCGTTGCACCTCGCGCCCGGCCTCTACACGTGGATCACCACCGCCTACCTGGTGTCGTCGACGGTGCTGGTGCCTGTGTACGGCCGCCTGTCAGACCTCTTCGGCCGCAAGGTGATTCTCGTCGTGGGGGTCGTCATCTTCCTCGCGGCGTCGGCGCTGTGCGGCATCTCGCAGAACGCGTGGCAGCTCATCGCGTTTCGCGCGTTGCAGGGCGTGGGCAGCGCGTCGCTCTTCACCTCGGCGTTCGCGGTGGTGGCCGACCTCTTTCCGCCCTCGGAGCGTGGCCGCTACTCGGGCCTCTTCGGCGCGGTCTTCGGCATCTCGTCGCTCGTCGGGCCGCTGCTGGGCGGCTTCATCACCGACCACTTCGGCTGGCACTGGGTCTTCTTCATCAACCTGCCCATCGGCGCCGTGGCGCTCGCCTTCATCCTGTTGCGTATGCCGCCGCTCAAGCCTGGCGCATCGACCCAGCGCGCTCCCGTCGACGTGATGGGCGCGGTGCTGCTCGCGGTCGGCACGATTCCCCTGCTGGTCGGCGCCTCGCTCGGCCGCTCGGTGCTGCGAGAAGGCGACGTCGGCTACCTGTGGAGCGCTCCGCCGATGCTGGCGCTGGGGCTGCTGGCGGTGCTCGGCCTCGTCGGCTTCGTCGCGTGGGAGCTGCGCGTGAAGGCCCCGCTCGTCGACCTCTCGTTGTTCCAGACGCCCGCGGTGAAGTGGGGCGTGTTGACGATGTTCGTGCTCGGCGCCGCGTTCCTCACGCCGATGGTGTTCCTGCCGCTCTTCATGGTGAACGTCGTCGGCGTCACGGCCACGCAGTCGGGCCTCACCATCAGCCCGCTGGTGATGGGCATCGTCGCGGGCAACGTGCTGTCAGGGCAGCTCGCGTCGCGCTTCGGCAAGTACAAGCCGTTCATGCTGGTGGCGTTGGTGGTGCTGACGCTGGGCTTTCTGGTGATGGGCTTCACGCTCACCGCGGGCTCCACGCAGGGAGAGGTGACGCTCAAGATGGTGCTGCTCGGGCTCGGCCTGGGCCCCTCGATTCCGCTGTACACGCTGGCGGTGCAGAACGCGGTGCCGCCGCAGCAGATGGGCGTGGCGACGTCGATGACGACGTTCTTCCGCTCGATGGGCTCGACCGTCGGCGTGGCCGTCGTCGGCTCGCTGTTCGCGACGACGCTCTCGGAGTCGATGGCCACGCGGCTCGTCAAGGCCGCCGAGGGGCTCCCGCCGCAGCTCGTGCAGGGCTTCGCGCGCACACAGGGCGCCGGCGCTGCCGAAGAAGGTGGCGCCACCGGCATGCGCTTCGACGCCGAGGCCCAGAAGCAGAAGGCCCGCGACGGGCTCGAGGGGGCGCGCAGGCTCGCGTTGAAGGCGCTCGAGGGAGACCCGCTCGCGGTGCTGGCGGTGAAGTCGAGCCCCCTCGCAGACGACGCGCTGAAGGCCGCGCTCGAGAACGGCGGGCCGGTGGCGCAGGCGAAGGCGCGTGGTGACGAGACGTGGCTGCGCCTGCAGCAGGCCGCGCAGGACGCCAACCAGTGGACGGCGCTGCTCGAGTCGAACGAGCTGCCGCCGGTGGTGAAGCGCGCCGCGCTCGACGTCTCTCCCTCCGAGCTGAAGGACGGTGCGGGGCCTGCCCTCGCGCTGCGCCCGGTGAAGGCCATCATCGACGCCGAGAGCGAGCGGCTGGGCGCGATGGCGCTCGAGCAGGCGCGCCTGAAGGTCGAGCAGCGCTTCAACCAGGAGCAGCCGAAGGTGCTGGCTGCCATCGACGCCGTCGGCCTGGCCATCAAGGAGTCGTTCACCGACGCCATCTCGCTCGTCTACCGGTTGGCGGCGGTGCTCGCGGTGCTGGCCTTCCTGCTGACGTTGAAGATTCCGCAGCTCGCGCTGAGGGGCCGGCAACCGATGCCTCCGCCGCCGGAGTGACGCGCGGCTTGCCTCCCTGCCGCCGCTCGGGTTCAGGTCTGCGCCATGACGCTCGCTCCCTTGAGCCGCCGGGTGCTCGCTGGACTCCTCGATGGCGCGGCGCTCGTGCTGCTCTCGGTGCTCGCCTTCCTCGTGCCGATGAAGCTGCTCGGCGTGGTGTTGCCCATGTGGGGCGTGCTGGCGGTGATGCTGGGCTGGTCGGTCGTGCCGCTCGCCTTCTTGCAGCAGACGGCCGGCATGCGGCTGATGGGCCTCGAGCTCGCCCGCGAAGACGGGCACCCCGTCGACCTCGCCAACGTCACCTTCCGTGAGCTGCTCGGTCGCGGCTTGTTCCCGGCGGCGTACCTGCTGACGCTGCTCTTCGGCTTCCTCGCGCAGGTGTTCGGCGTGATGGCCTTCGTGGTGCCGACGGGGCTGGGCCTGGTGATGACGTTCGCCTGCCTGATGGCCTTCGTGGGCGCGCTCGCGGGCGGCCTGCTGGGGCTGACGCGCGCAGACGGGCGCGGGCTCGCCGACCTGATGACGAAGTCCTTCGTCGTCGTCGCTCCGGCCCGGAAGCCGCCCGATGACCCTGACGAGCTCGCCGAACAGAAGGCCCACCGGCGCACGGTGGTGAACCGCATCGTGGTGTTCGAGCTGGTGCTGGCGCTGGGGGTGGTGGCGACGCCGTGGCTGCTGACGCGGCGTGGAGGCGAGTCGTCGGCGCACCGCACCGAGCGCATCAAACGCCAGGGCCTCGAGAAGAAGTTCGCCGCGTCGCCTGCCGACGAGTCGCTCGCGCGCGAGCTCATGGAGTCGCTCGAGCGCGACGGCCAGGCCGAAGAGGCGAAGCGGGTGCTCGAGCGCTACCAGCGCGCGGCGCAGGCGAGGGAGGGTGACCGCGAGAAGCTGCTTCGCGAGAACTTCGCGAAGTCGCCCGATGAACGAACGGCGGCGCTCCTCATCGAGCTGCTCGACGACCAGGGCCGGCTCGACGAGGCCATCACCGTGTACCGCGCGTGGCTCGGGCCGGCGCCCACGCCCTCGCGCCGCGCCGGCTTCGGTCACTGGCTCGGCGTGCGCGGCCGGGAGCCGCAGGCGGTGGTCGAGCTGCAGCAGGCGCTGACGGAAGACCCCCTGGTGCCGATGGGCCACACCATGCTGGGCATCGTGCTGCTGCGGTTGGAGCGCTTCGACGAGGCGCGCACCGAGCTCTTCTACGCCCTCGAGCTCGACCCCGAAGACGAAGACGCCCGCGACTCGTGGAACGAGGCCCTCGGCACCACCGGGCCCTTGTCGAAGGCGCAGGAGCAGGCGCTGCGCCTCACCGTCAAGCGGTGGAGCGCCGACGCCGGCTCGCGCTGAGAGCGTTCGCATCGAGCGAGCAGGGAAGGAGGGGGCCTTGACGGCGAACTGGGCGATCAGCGACAACTGGTCAGACCTCTTACCTCATATGCCCGCCATCGCCTCGCTCTCTCCCGACCGCCGACCCGCCGCGCATGCCGAAGGCGAGCTCGTCAGCCTCATCCTCTCCCGCGGGTTTCCGCCCGGGTCGACCCTCCCTCCGGAGCGCGACCTCGCGGCTCGACTCGGTGTCACCCGCCCGACGTTGCGTGAGGCGCTGCAGCGGCTCGACCGCGACGGCTGGCTCGAGATTCGCCACGGCAAGGCCACGCGGGTTCGCGACATCTGGCGTGAAGGCGGGCTCAACGTGCTCTCGGCGGTGGTGCGGCACGGCGCCGAGCTGCCGCCCCGGTTCGTCACCAACCTGCTCGAGGTTCGCCTGGCGATGGCGCCGGCCTATGCGCGGCAGGCCACCGACGAGAACCCGGCGGCGGTGCTCGCGCGGCTCGCCACCCGGCCCGACGACACCGCCGAGGCCTACGCCGACTTCGACTGGCAGCTGCACGTGGTGCTGGCGGCCGCGTCGAACAACCCCGTCTTCACCCTCATCTTGAATGGCTTCGGAGCCCTCTATCAGGTGCTCGCGGTGCCCTACTTCGACGCGCCCGCTGCCCGGCGCGCCTCGGCGACCTTCTACGACGCGCTCGAGCGGGCGGTGCGCGCGAAGAAGGCGAGCCGGGCCGAGCAGGTCACCCGCGAGGCGATGGAGCACAGCCTCGAGCGCTGGCTCGCCGTCGAACGCGCGATGCAGCGGGCAGCGCGGCCAGGCAAGCGGCCGGCGACGACGAAGGAGGCGCGATGAGACGCTGGAATGGTTGGGGCGACGACAGTCACACCTATGCCGTGCCGCAGCGCGCACAGACCGCGCTCGCCGAGTGGGTGGGAGCGCCAGTGCCGCCCTCCGACGCGTCGCTCGAGCAGGCGTTGAAGGCCGTGCCGCCGTCACGGCTGCCGAGCGCCTCGTTCCTCTCGTTCACGCCCGAAGACCGGCTCCGGCACGCGCGCGGGCAGAGCTTCGCCGACTGGGTCGCGCTCCGCTCCGGCGTCGTCGGCCCGTTCCCCGAGGCGGTCGCGTTCCCCGAGAGCAGTGACGACGTGCGCGCGCTGCTCGACTGGGCGAAGCGCACGCAGACGCGGTTGATTCCATGGGGCGGCGGCACGAGCGTGGCCGGGCACGTCAACCCCGAGCGCGACGTCGGCCCTTCGGTCACCGTCGACATGAGCCGCATGTCGAAGCTGCTCAAGCTCGACGAGACGAGCCG
>JAEUJR010000542.1 GCA_016793585.1 Archangium sp. | reverse complement strand
CGATGATGATGCCGTCGACGATTCGTTCGAGCACGACCGTCGTCATGGCCGGGCTGCGGCGAATCGACGAGCGGTTGGCGATGAGGAATGGCCGGGCGAACTCTCCGAGCCGGAACGGCAGGATGATGAGCATCATGAAGCCAATCGCAGAGGCTTCGTTCAGCGGCTTGAACGGCACGTGGCCCAGGCCCGACAGCAGGTTGCCCCAGCGCAGGGTACGCGCGAGGTGCACCACCGTCAGCACCACCAGATACGCCCCGATCCACCAGTAGTTCGCGCTGCGCAGCGAGCCCCACATCTCAGGCCAGCGCGTGTCCTTGAACGTCCAGAACAGGCACCCGATCGTGATGGCGAGGCTGACGATGAACTTGATCCACTTACCCACTGACACGCTCCGAGTGGACGACTCTCGCGGCCTGTAGCACCCGCATCGGCGTCAGGCTACCGGTTGCCCTTTCAGGATCAGCGCCGGGTTGGTCTCGGTCAGCTGGACGAACGCCTTCGCGCCCACCTGCTTCTGCAGGGCCGTGAGGCTCTCGCTCACCCACTGCTCGGCGCCGACGGGTGAGTGCAGATCGGTCGCCGAGATCGTGTACAGCCCGTCGTCGAGGAACTGTCTGGCGAGCTTCTGCGCCGTCTTTCCATAGCGGCCGATCAGCGAGCCGACGTCGAGCTGCAGCAGCGCTCCCGACTGGGCGGCCTCGGAGGCGCGGCCTTTTCGTTCGAACTCGAGACACCGCTCGGGGTGCGCGATCACCGGCGTGACGCCCTTGAGCTTCATGCGGAACACGACGTCGGTGAGCTGCGGGAGCGGCGACGTGTAGGGCGCCTCGACCAGCAGGTACTTGCCCGCAGCACCGATGCGGCGCGACTCGGGCGTCGGCAGCTTCACCAGCAGCGACTCGTCGAGGAAGAAGTTCTCGGCGTTGACGTCGAGCGCGAGGGCAATTCCAGCCGAGCGCAGCGCGACCTTCACCTCGTCGAGCCGCTGGAGCGCGACGTCACGGCTCGCGTACTCGGGCCGGTTGTGTGGGCTGGGCGCCGCTGAGGTGAAGCCGAGCGCCACCAACGCCTTCGCCATCGCGAGCGTCTCGTCCATCGTCTTGCACCCGTCGTCGACGGCGGGGAGCAGGTGCAGGTGGAGATCGACCATCGGCATGACCGCGATGCTATGCCACGCCCATGGCGCTCGATCCAAAGCTCCTCGACATCCTCGCGTGCCCTGAAGACAAAGGCCCGCTGCTGTACTTCGCGGCCGAGCGGTTCCTCTACAACCCTCGCCTCAAGCGGAAGTACCGCGTCGAGGACGACGTGCCCGTGATGCTGATCGAAGAGGCGACGCAGGTCTCGCCTGCCGATCACGACGCGCTGCTGGCGAAGGCGAAGGCCGAGGGAATCGCTCCGAACTTCTCGTGATCGACACGCACTGCCACCTCGACATGCCGCGCTTCGACGAGGATCGCCACGCGGTGCTCGAGCGCGCGTGGGCGGCCGGGCTGACGGCGATGATCGTTCCGGGCGTCGCGCCTTCGACCTGGCCGGCGTTGCTCGAGTGGCCGAAGCGAGATGCGCGGGTGCAGGTCGGCCTCGGCATTCACCCGCAGTTCCTTCCCGACCTCGACGAACGAGACGACGAGAAGAGCCTGGCCCTGCTCGACGAGCTGCTCGGCAAGGGCGGCGCGATCGCGGTGGGCGAGTGCGGCCTCGACGGGCCGACCGAAGCCACGGTGCCCATGGAGCGGCAGCTGCGGGTGCTGAGGGCCCACTTCGCGCTCGCGAGGAAGCACAAGCTGCCGCTGTTGATGCACTGTCTTCGCGCGCACCCCGAGCTGCTCGAGCTGCTGAAGACGGAGCCGCTCCCAGACGCCGGGCTGCTCATGCACAGCTATTCGGGCTCGGCCGATCTCACGAAGAAGTACGTGAAGTACGGCTGTCACTTCTCGTTCGCCGGGCCGGTGAGCTTCATGGAGGCGCGGAGGCCCATCGATGCGCTTCGGAGCGTGCCGCTGGAGCGGTTGATGGCCGAGACCGACGCTCCCGATCAGGCGCCGCACCCGCATCGAGGTCAGCGTTCGGAGCCGGCGTTTCTGCCGTTGATCATCGAGGCCATGGCGCGCGCCCGGGGCGAACCACTCGAGGTGGTGCAGACCGCGATTCTCGGCAACACGAAACGACTCTTCCCTGTCTTTCAGGGAACGCCCGCGTCGTCTTCGACCGGCAGCTGAGCCCGAGCCTTCGCGAGCCAGGGCGCGAGATCGGTCGCGTCGAGTGGGCTGTGCTTCGCGGCCTCTTCCCAGAGCGGAATCGCCTCTTCAGGCCGGTTCTGAATGAACGCGACCATGCCGCGATCCATCAGCTCGTTCGCGCTCGCGACGGCCGAGACGCAATCGGGCAGGCCCAGCTCGGGCTCGTGGCGCGCGACCCGAATCCAGCAGCGGGTGCTCCTGGCCGCCGCAGAGGTCGCGTCGCGCTCGAGCGACTCGTCGACCAGCTTGAGCGCGAAGTCGAGATCCTGCCCCGTCACCAGCGCGCCCCAGGCCAGGTTGTTGAGCACCATGGCGCTCGCCGCGGGGTTGGCCAGCGTCTCACGTGCGTCTTGCAGACCGCCGTCGACGTCGCCCAGGCGCAACCGCGAATAGCCACGCAGCGCGACGTAGGCCGGGTCTGGGCGAATGAGGTTCGCGCGCGAGATGTCGGCCTCGGCCTCGGCGAACCGCTCGGCGATCTGATGCGAGCCCGACCGCAGCGCGTAGGCCTCGGCGAGCAGCCCCGATCGATCGGTGCCGGTCAGCGCCGCGATGGCGGCGTTGGCGTCGTCGAGACCACCATCGAGCTCGCCGCGATCGTTGCGCGCGACCGAACGGAGCAGGTAGGCGAGCGGCTCCTTCTGCTTCTCGAGCACCAGCGTCGTCTGCTTCTCGACCTCGAGCAGATCGTGCTTCTGGAACGCGGCCTGGGCCTTCTGGAGCGCCTCGGCCGTCAGCGCGTTCGGGTTGTTCTCGGTGCGCACCATGGCGAGCACCCCAAGCCCGATCACCGCGGCGATCACGATCACCTGCGAGCCGAACGAGGCGCCTTTGCCTTCACGCTCGATCGCCGAGGCGGTGCCGACGAAGCCCGAGAGAATGCCGACGGCGAGGCCGCCCAGGTGCGCCGCGTTGTCGAGGTACGAAACCGAGAACGCGAGGAAGAGGTTGAGCGCGAGCGTCGCGAGAATGCCGCTCCACAGGCTCTTCACCGCGTCGGGCGGCAACAGGGCCCGCGCCTGAATCGCGAAGCCGATCACGAAGCCGAACAGGCCGACGATGGCGCCCGATGCGCCCGCCGAGGTGCCCGCCGGGTTCCACAGCACCGACGCCAACGAACCGCCGAGCCCGCAGAGCACGTAGACGAGCAGGTACATCGGCGGCTTGAGCATGCGCTCGACGAAGCCGCCGATGCTCCACAACGAGTACATGTTCACCACGAGGTGCAGCACCCCGATGTGAATGAACATGTTGGTGAACGTTCTCCACCACTGGTGCTGAAAGACGACCAGGGTGCCCCGGTTCGCGCCGACCGCGATCAGCTGATCGACATCGGGGTCAGTGGCCGAGATGCCGCTCACGACCATGGCCACGAAGACCGCCACGTTCATGCCGACCAGAATCATCGTGACGAACGGACGGCGCGGTTCCATGGGAGCCCGCCTACCCCGTGGGCCGCGCGCCTGCTCGCCTTTCCAACCCGCCCAGATGGGGCAGTTTGGGCAATGGGAGCCATCGAACGCCTCTCATGTCACCCTTCACCTCTTGGAAGGATCGACGCCATGGGAGTAAGCCGCGCGCATGCGAACTCACCTCCGCACGGCGCTCATCGCTTCACTGCTCGCGGCCTCGGCTGCGTCGGGTCAGACCCTTTCTTCGACGTTCACGACGACCTCGAACGGCGGCAACTACGCTCCGCGCAACATCGTGGCGGTGTGGGTCGAGGACTCGAACGGAACGTTCGTGAAGACGATTGGCCGCTGGGCGAGCCGCGAGAAGGCCGACCTCAAGGGGTGGATCGCGAAGGCCGGCAACGCCGACACCGACGCCGTCTCGGGCGCCACGCGCTCGAACCACACGGGCATGCTGACGGTGAACTGGGACCTCAAGAACAAGCAGGGCGCTGTCGTTCCCGACGGCACGTACACGATTCGCATGGAGCTCTCTGATCGCAACACGACCTCGGCGTCGCAGAACCGGCAGGGCTCGTTCACCTTCGTGAAGAGCGGTACCGCGCAGAGCCAGACGGGCCTCATGAACGCTGGCTTCACGGGCGTGAGCATCACCTTCAGCCCTGGAGCGGGCACCGGCGGCGGCACGGCGTCGGGCGGCGGTACTGCAGCTGGCGGTGGCACCGCGAGCGCCGGAGGAACGGCTTCGGGCGGTGGAACGGCGAGCGCGGGAGGAACGGCCGGCACCGCTGGTGGAACGGCCGGCACCGCCGGTGGAACGTCGGGGACCGGAGGAGGCACTTCGGGCTTTGGCGGCGGAACGGCCAGCCTGGGAGGTGGCACGGCTGGTGGCGGAGCGAATGAACCCCAGACGGGTTGCCAGAGCGCCGGCGGCTCGCTCGCTCCGGTGGTCGCGCTGGCGCTGCTGCTGGTCGCGTCGCGTCGTCGCCTGAGCCGCTGAGCGACGAGCGGCCGGGTCAGCGATGATCTTCGGGCTCGGTCCATTGCTGGTGATCGCGGGGGCCCTCGATGGGGGCGCCGATGGGCTGCTCGTCGAGCGCACCCGCGACGTGATGCACACGAAGGTGGTGATCGCCATCGCAGGCGAGAAGCCTGACGCGGGGCTCGATCAGGCCTTCGACGCGGCCTTTGCGATCTTCGAGCACATCGACGAAACCATGAACGAGTGGCGGCCCGAGTCTCCGCTCGGGCAAATCAACGCGCTCGCGGGCAATGGAAAGCCAGTCGAGGCCCCCGCCGATCTCTGCGGCGTGCTTCGGCTCGCGCTCGACGGCGCCAGACGAACCGACGGCCTCTTCGACCCCACCTGGGCGGCGTTGCGCGACGTGTGGAAGTTCTCGGACGCGGCGAAGCAGGCACCGCCCGACCCTGCCCGCGTGAAGCAGGCCTGCTCGCTGGTGTCGTGGCGTGACGTCGAGGTGATGTCGAACAAGGGCGGCGCGTGCTCGGTGCGACTCAAGAAGAAGGGCATGGCCCTGGGGCTGGGAGGCTTCGTGAAGGGCTGGGGTGTCGATCGCGCGGTCGAGCTGCTGCGC
Source organism: Archangium sp. (assembly GCA_016793585.1). The sequence continues at coordinate 3,415 of JAEUJR010000542.1, read as the reverse complement.
GCACGCGGCTTCAAGAACTTCTTCGTGCAGGCCGGCGGCGACTTGTACCTGGCCGGAGCGAACGGCACCCGACCGTGGGTCGTCGGCATTCGAGATCCCCGTGGCCCTCCGGAGCAGCGCTTCGCGAAGGGTGAGCTCAGCGACGTCGCGTTCTCGACGAGCGGCGACTACGAGCACTTCTTCATTCACGAGGGCCGCCGGTACCACCACATCATCGACCTGCGTACGTGCCAGCCGGCGACGGCGTCGGTGTCGTCGACCGTGATGGCAAAGACCGCGGTCGACGCCGAGATCCTCACCAAGTCAACCTTCATTCTCGGGGCTCCCGCGGGGCTCAAGCTGGCCCGCACCTTCGGCGCCGAGGCGGTGATCGTTCACCCTGACGGGCAGGTGAACGTGACGCCAGTGATGCAGCAGAAGCTCGAGCTGTGGCCGCCGACCGGTCTGGGACCGCCGCCCTGAGTTGCAAGCAGGCTCCACTCTCGTGCAAACAGCCCCGCATGGAGCCGACGTCGTCCCCCGCCCCCGCTGAATTGCCCGTCGTTCCCCCGCCTGAGAAGCCGTGGCGTCTGCACCGGCGGTTCGATCGCACCGGGCGACTGCTGGGCGACTCGGCGATGAAGCGCCTCGAGCAGGCGCATGTGATCGTGTTCGGGCTGGGAGGCGTCGGGAGCTACGCAGTCGAAGGCCTCGTTCGGAGCGGCGTCGGGAAGCTCACGGTCGTCGACTTCGATCTCGTGTGCGTGACGAACTCGAATCGGCAGTTGCACGCGACGACGAGCACCGTCGGCAAGCCAAAGGCCGAGCTGATGGCCGCGCGGTGCAAGACGATCAACCCCGACGTGCAGGTGACGCCGATCGTCGACTTCTATCGTGAGGAGCAGGCCGACCAGCTGCTCGCCGGCCCGTTCGACTTCGTGATCGACGCGATCGACAACGTGAAGGCGAAATTGAACCTGCTCCACAACTGTCTGGCGCGTGGGTACCCGGTGGTCAGCTCGATGGGCGCGGCCGGCCGCCTCGACCCCACGGCGATTCGCGTGGAGGACCTGTGCGAGACGCACATGGACCCGTTCGCGAAGGACATTCGCAAGCTGCTCAAGCGCAAGTACGGGCACGACACGTCGAAGCCGACGGGCATCACGGCGGTGTTCTCGATCGAGCCGCGGAGAGATCCGCAGGCGGTGCACTACGACGAGGCGCACGGCGGGTTCATGTGCGTCTGCCCGCAGGGTGAGAATGAGTTTCACAGCTGCGAGCACCGGAATCAGATCGATGGATCGGTCGCGTTCGTGACGAGCGTGTTCGGAATGCAGATGGCCGGAGTCGTCGTGCGGCGGGTGGCACAGGGTCGATAGGCGAGGGAGGGATCTGGTATCGTCACGCCTGCTCATGACGGCGGCCACCCATCTGAAACAGACCTACGCCGAGTACCTCGCCGAGGAAGACAAGGCCCGCGAGCGCCACGACTTCATTCGCGGCGAGGTGTTCGCGATGTCGGGAGGTACGCCCGAGCACTCGCTGCTGGCTGCTTCCTCGGTCGGCGAGCTTCGAACGGCGCTCCGCGGCAGACCCTGCGTCGTCTTCGAATCGAACATGCGGTTGCGCAACGCGAGCGCGGACTTCAGCTGCTACCCCGATGCGTCGGTGGTGTGCGGGCCCGTCGCGAGAGCGCCCGATGATGAGTTGGCGATCGCGAACCCGGTGCTCGTGATCGAAGTCTTGAGCGACTCGACCGAGGCGTACGACCGCGGCACGAAGAACTTCGAGTACCGGGCCTTTCCGAGCGTGAAGGAGATCGTCTTCATCTCGCAGAAGAAGCAGGCCATCGAAGTGCACCGGCGGAACGCCGACGGCCAGTTCGTCATTCAGGACTACGGCGCGGGTTCGACGATCGAGTTCGCCTCGGTAGGCGTGAGGATCGCCATCTCCGAGCTGTATCGGGATCTCGTTCAGTACCGCGCGCAGTCAGGCTCGTGAAGCCGCCGCCAGGTCAGCCCATCAGCTTCGCGAACGCGCTCGCGAGATCGGGCTTCTCGGTCAGCACCGGCTTCATCGAATCACCGTGCTTCTCGAGCCACGCCCGCCCGTTGCGAATCGTGAACTTCGTCGGCGTCAGGCCCTCGCCCACTTCGCTCCACGGAATCGGCATGGACACGGGCGCACCGTCCTTCGCGCGCACACAGAACGGAGCCGCCACCACCTTCACCGGCGCGTTCTGAATCACGTCCAGGTACACGCGGCCCTGTCGCTTCGGCACCACGCGCTCCATGGTGCCAAGCGTCGGGTGTTTCTGAATCATCAATGTCGCCAGCACTTCCGCGAGTTGCCGCGCGCCGTCGTGATCGAGCTGCCCACCGAGGGGAACGAACACGTGCAGCCCGCTCGCGCCGCTCGTCTTCACGTACGACGGCAGGCCCGCGTTCTCGGTGATGCGTCGCAGCTCGTTCGCCAGCGTGATCACCGACGCGAACGGAGCCTCCTTCGGATCGAAGTCGACCACGCACCAGTCGGGCCGGCCGAGGGTCGCGATGCGCGTCGTCGGAATGTGAATCGGCAGCGCGCCCAGGTTCGAGCACCACTCCAGCGTCTGCACGTCGTCACAGACGATCTGATCCACCTCGCGGTTCATCTCTTCGCTGTACGTGCGCACGGTGCGCACGAAGTCAGGCGCCTTCGGGGGCTTCGCCTTCTGGAAGAACGACTTGCCGTTGATGCCGTCGGGGTACCGCGTGAGCATCAGCGGCCGATCCTTCAGGTACGGCAACATGAACGGCGCGACGTCGTGGTACCAGCTGCAGACCTCGCCCTTCGAGATGTTCTCCTTGGGGAAGTAGATCTTCGTCGGGTTCGAGAGCGCGACACCGGCGACGGGCTCGGCGGTGACCTCTTCAGGCAGGCGCTTCTCGGGCGGAGTCGGGCACTCCTCGGGCTTCTTGTCGGGCCTGAAGCGGAGGAACACCGGCTCGCGCAGCGACAGGTTCTCGGGCCACGACTTGTAGCGAACCTCGACCACCATCGTCGGGTTCACCCACAGCATCTCGGGGTCGAGCGGCACGTCGCCGAGACACACGGGGTTCTTCACCACGTTCGCGTCGAGTTCCTTGCGAACCGGCGCGGCGACCTTCGGGTTGTAGCCAGCGCCGACCTTGCCCGCGTACAGCCAGCGCTCTCCGTCCCACGTCGAGTGTGAGAGCGCCCCGTCGTCATCGGCGAAACCCGTGACCGCGAAGTCGCCCATCGTCGTGAGTGCGATCTTCAGCCACCGCGTCGATCGCCCGCCCTCGTACGGCGCGTCGGCCCGCTTCGCCATCACGCCCTCGAGCCCCTTCTGCTTGACGACCTCGAGCAGGGCCTCGCCTTGTGTCTCGACGTGCTCGACGGGAATCACCCGCGCTTCGTTCACCTTGGGCAC
>JAEUJR010000496.1 GCA_016793585.1 Archangium sp. | reverse complement strand
TCGAAGCCTTCGCGGCACGTCCACAGCCACTTGCCCGCGGTGGGCAGCGTGGTGGGCGTCGGCACTCTGGGAATCTTCACGCGGTGTGGCAGCGCGACCTGTACGGGCGCGACGTGCTCACGCGGTGGCGGCCGGCGCTCGTCACGAGCCCGGCGGTTCGTCTTGTGGTGTCCCTTCCGCATGCGGCGGCTCGTAGCGCGGAACGCGGGGAAACGGGCGTTCGAGTCGCTCAGCCCTCGAGCTTGTCGACGATGAGCTCGATGAACTCGCGCGACCGCAGGGCCGTGTACGAGTGCTCCTCTTCGAACCACGCCACCACCGGGTCGGCCTGGCCTTCCTTCATCATCTTGCCGACGACGGGATCACGATCGACCACGGCCACCAGGCGGCCAATGACGGCGTCGGCGTTCGGGTGATCGGCGTACCGTCGGCGCAGCCAGGTGAAGATCAGATAGATGAGCGTCGGGTCGGCCTCTTCGACGAGGGCGAACGAGTCGGCCGCGCTCATGGTGCCCTCCTCGATGCCTTCGAGGATTCGCAACGCCGCCGCCTGCTGTCGCTCGAAGCTCATGGGCGCGAGCGTAGCAGCGTCACGGCACGTTCAGCTGGCCGTTGATGAGCGTGAGCTGACACGGCGAGACGGTGCCGAACTCGACGCTGGCGACGACCCACATGTCCTTCGAGGTGGCCATGCTGCGCGTCTGGGTCGTGACGAGCTGCCCGCCGCAGTACACCTTCACCGTCGAGACGACGGGCGAGTTGGCGGTGCCGAACATGTGCACGCCGATGGTGTACGGCACGCCCGGCTGCGGCGTGTTGATGCGCGTGTTCTCGGGGCCTCGCGTGGTGGTGTCGTCGCGGTCGAGGTTCGGGTTCTGCTGGGCGGTGCCCCAGGTGGGCGTTCGGTTTCCGTAGAAGCAGTCCCACGGAGAGCTCGCGTACGACCAGCTCGAGGCCGCCGACCACGAGCCCGCCATCGGGTGAATGACGTGGAGATCGGTGTCGTAGTTGCGCGACCAGGTCAGCTCGACCCAGAAATCTCCGTTCGGCGTGACGGTGATGGGCGTCGAGCAGGTCGAGGTGCCGCCGATGCCGTCTGAGACGGTGAAGTTCAACACGTGCGTGCCCACGACGTCGGCGAAGTAGGTGGTCGAGGTGCAGCTCGTCGGCGCGCTGAAGTTGCCGTTGGCCGTCGAGGGGCGTGAGCCGACGCTCCACGCGCAGCTGCTGGGGCCCGGGCCCATGACCGCGGGGAGCAGGGTGACGGTGGTGTTCGCGCCAGTCGTGATGGGCGCGGGGCAGACGGCCGTGAGGCCACAGCCCATCATCGTGCGGGGCACGCCGATGCCCGTCAGCGGGAGCGGGTAGTTGATGGCCTGGCCGTTCTGCGTGACGGTGATGCTGAGCGCGCCGCTGCTGGGCCCGAGCACGTACGGGCGGAAGCGCAGCTGCAGCGTGCGCGAGGCTCCGGGAGAGATGGTGCCGATGGTGGCCGCGTTGACGACGGCGAACTGGGGGCAGCCACCGGCCATCGTGCACGAGCCCGAGCCGACGGGCGCGAGGCCCGGGTCCGACAGGGTCGCCGCGTTCAACGTCAGCGGCGTCGAGCAGGTGTTGGTGATGCTCACGGTGCGCGCGGGTGAGCCGCACTCGAGCTCGGCGTTCATGAAGTCGAGCGGCGACGGCGAAATGGTGATGCACGTCGGCGCCAGCGTCGCGAGCAGCTGCACGTTGCCGTTCGACGCGCCGGGGGTCGAGACGCCGAAGGTCACGTCACCGCGCACCACCATCGGCACGGTCGGAGACGGCCGCAGCGGCGCCGCGCGCACCACGATGGGCACCTGCTGGCCGGGCATCAGCGTGAGCGACGGAATCGGGCCCTGCGGCAGCGAGAACGTGTCGTCGCTCGTCGGCGCGAGGTCGATGGCGTTGAAGTAGCAGATGTCTGACGGCTGCACGCCGCGGTTGCGCAGCATGAAGGTGAGGTCGCGAATCTGCGGCTGGTCGACGACGCCGAAGTTCAGCTGGCCGGGCACCACCTCGTAGTTGCACGGCGGCGCTTCGACGGCCTCGGCGGTGATGCGCACCACCGTCTCGGGCGAGAGCGGGTCGTTCGAGAGAATCGTCAGCTCCCACTCCTTCATGCCGGGGCTCGCGGGAATGATGCGAATCGGCAGGTTGACGGCGCCGCCGGCGATGGCCTCGATGCCGTTGTTCGGGTTGTAGATGTTCGGCTGCAGCGTGTTGGTGCAGCCGTTTCGCTGCAGGTCCCACTCGCCGACGCAGAGCTCGGCGTCGGTGCCGCTGATGGCCCGCACGCGCCAGTACGGCATGCCCATGCCCATCGCGCCGAGCTTCAGGTTCGCGCGCGGATCAGACGGCGTGGGCCGGGTGCCGATGTTGGCGATGCGCAGCGTGCGCGGCACGAAGGTGGGCGGCGACGCGTTCTGCGTGAAGCCGATGCGGCCGACCGAGAGCGGTGACGGGCGAACGTCGATGCGGGGCCCGCCGCCGATGCCGCGCAGGCGCACCGAGATGGCCGCCTGACCCGACAGCGTGGTGGTCGCCTTGAGCTGCCCGCTCTTCTGCCCGAGCGTGGTCGGCTTGAACTCGAGCTTCACCGTCGCTTCGCCATCGGCCCACAGGCCCATCGCGTCGCGCTGCGCCGACGGCACGGTGAGCTTCGTGAGGTCGCCCATCGACGCCTCGGTCACCGTGAAGACGGGGTCGCTCGTCTCGAGCTGGCTCAGCTGAACGTCGGTGGTGCACGCGTTGAAGAAGGTGACGGTGCCCGGCCCGGCGATGGTGGGCGTGACGTAGCCGAAGAAGAGCGAGGTGCCGCGCACGTCATCGGGCGGGTCAGCGCGGAAGGTGAGGCACGAGTTCACGCCGCGGCCCTTGAGCGTCACTTCCTGCTCGGGGCACGACTGCGTGCGGCGCACCGTCACGCGCGCGAGGTAGTCACGGGTCTCGGTGGGCGTGAAGGTGAGGGTGCTCTTCGCGGGCTCGCCCGGCGCCACATCGCGGCCGCCGAAGCCGTCGAAGCCGGTGAACACGAAGACGCCCACGGGCGTGCCAGTGATGGGGCCGGTGGTGACGCGCACGCCAATGGAGCTGTCGTTGCGCAGATCGAGCTCGGTCGACGTCATCGTGCCCACGGGCACGATGCCGAAGTCGATGGTCGCGGGCACCTCGCACTCGCCCGAGATGGCGCGGCCGCGGAGCTCGAGCGGCGCGTTCTGTGCTCCGGCCGGCACGAAGTCGAGCTGCGAGGCCACGTCGTAGCCGCGCACGTCGGTGCGGGTGGGCGGCGCGAAGGTGATGGTGATGGGCTGGCGCTCCGACGGAGCGACCAGGCGATCCTGCTCCCAGGTGAGCTCGAAGGCCGCGCCCGCTTCGGTGCGCTGCTGCACCGTCACCGCGTCACCGGCCACCTTCACGAAGTCGTTCAGTGAGAATGAGCCGCGCCCGACGTTGCGCACGAAGACCAGCTGCTGCACGCGGCTGCCCATCGAGATGGTGCCGAAGTCGATGAGCGCGCTGTCGCCGGCCTGCGGGCCGTCTTTCGTCTCCCACTCCCAGCGCACCTGGCCCTGCGCCACCTGCAGCGGCTTCTCGCAATCGCACCCCACGATGGCGAGACCAACGAACAGCGGTGCCAGCCTCTCGAGCGAGGCGGCAGAACGGCGGTGGGTGGACAAAGAAGGCTCCCGAGGTGGCGGAACGGCCGGCCAGACCGTTCAGTGAGGGGAATACCACGGGCCGCCAGCCCACCGCACCCCGCCGGGACTTCCATGCTTGCGGAGCGGGTTTCGCGCTGTACCTTCCGCCGACTTTTCCGCCCTGCGGTCCCTGGTGGCGGTTCCGGCCGTTTTCAGCAAGAAGGCAACCGCCATGATTGATTGGGTCCTCAAGCGCATCATCG